>QKDG01000170.1 GCA_003246805.1 Clostridia bacterium
AGCTTTAAAAAGTAGTAACAAAATAATTTCTTGAATTCTTCTTTTGATAAATGCTCTTCCATATAATCACCCTTTCATCCTTTCACATACAGCAGGAAATACGGGCTGATTTGCACACAAGCGTGCAAATAAAGAAAAAATTGTGTAAAATTTTTTATTACCACTATAAGCGGTTGCCGATTGTGAATTGTTATTGTATAATAAAAAATAAATAATACTGATATGGAGGATAAGACTATGGCAGAAAAAATCGATATGAATAAGGATTATTTCAAAACAGCTCTTGCAGATGCATTAAGAAAACAATATAATATTTCACCCGATGAAGCCACAGAAGTTCAGATATACCAGGCTATTTCAAGCATTATCGTTTCAGTTTTAAGAGCAAAACGAAGATTGTTTATTAATAAAGTTCACTCACAGGGGAAGAAGCAGGTTTATTATCTTTCAATGGAGTTTTTAATGGGGCGTTCATTAAAAACCAGCCTTTATAATCTTGAAGTTGTGGATGAAGTAAGAGATGCCTTAAAGGAATTTGATATCAGTTTAGACAGAATTTATAGCTATGAGCCTGATGCAGGGCTTGGAAACGGCGGTCTTGGAAGACTTGCTGCTTGTTATCTTGATGCTCTTGCTACTCAGGAATATCCTGCTATGGGATATTCTATCTGCTATGAATACGGAATTTTTAAGCAAAAGCTTGAAGACGGCTGGCAGACCGAATTGCCAGACAACTGGTTACCAGGCGGTGATGTCTGGCTTGTTAAAAAGGCTGATAAAGCGATTGATATAAAATTTGACGGCCAGCTTGAAGAATACTGGGATAATCAGTATCACTGTGTAAATCTCGTCAATTATACAACGGTTAAAGCAATTCCCTATGATATGTATGTATCCGGATATGACAGCGAGGGCGTGTCTGTTTTAAGGCTTTGGCGTGCTCAGGCACCAAGCTTTGACATGGAGCTTTTCAACAAGGGCGACTATTCACAGGCTTTGGGGCAAAATACACTGGCACAGGCTATTTCAAAGGTTTTGTATCCTAACGACAATCATCTTGAGGGTAAATCTTTAAGGCTTCGCCAGCAATATTTCATGTGTGCCGCATCTATTGGTGATATTGTTTCTCATCATATGTCAGTTTATGGAACACTTGACAATCTTCACAAAAAGGTTGCTATTCAGCTAAATGACACTCACCCTACCCTTGCTGTTGCAGAGCTTATGAGAATTCTTCTTGACGACTGCGGATACTCATGGGATAAGGCATGGCATATTGTTGAAAACACCTTTGCTTATACAAATCATACTGTAATGAGCGAGGCTCTTGAAAAATGGGATGTTGATTTAATGAAATCTGTTATCCCACGTGTGTATTCATTAATTGTTGAAATTAATGAACGATATTGTTCAAAGATTTATAATGAAACCGGTGATTCCCAAAAAACATCAAGAATGTCAATCATATTGAATAATAAGGTTAAGATGGCAAACCTTTGTGTTGCTGCCTCTCATTCTGTAAACGGCGTTTCAAAGTTGCATTCGGATATTATTAAGCATCAGCTTTTCCGTGACGAGTATGAGCATCAGCCAACACGTTTTAAAAATGTTACAAACGGTATAGCTTACAGAAGATGGCTTTATCAATCGAACCCTCTGCTTACAGATTTTTTAAGGGAATATATAGGCGGTGACTTTTTAAAGAATGCCTCAATGCTAAAAAGCCTTGAAAAATTCTCAGATGATACTGTCGCCCTTGATAAGCTTGCCAATATCAAAAAAGCCAATAAAGAGAATTTTGCGAAATATGTAAAAAATGAAATGGGTATTATCCTTAACACTGACAGTATTTTTGATGTTCAGGTTAAGCGCCTTCACGAATACAAGCGTCAGCATCTAAATGCGCTTAACATTATCTCACAGTATATTTATCTTCTTGAAAACCCTAATGCTGATTTTGTTCCCAAGACATATATTTTTGCTGCAAAGGCTGCACCAGGGTATTTTCTTGCTAAACAGATTATCAAAATGATATGGTGTATTTCAGAAGAGTTGAGGAAGAATCCTAGGCTTAACGAAAAGCTTTCAGTTGTTTTTCTTGAAGATTATTGCGTGACTTTGTCAGAGCTTTTAATGCCGGCAAGTGAAATTAGCGAGCAGATTTCTCTGGCAGGAACAGAAGCCTCAGGCACTGGTAATATGAAGCTGATGCTAAACGGCGCTATAACACTCGGAACCATGGACGGTGCCAATGTTGAGATTTTTGATGCTGTTGGCGCAGAAAATATTATCACATTTGGTATGTCAACCCCTGAGGTTAATGCAAGAAAAGTAAATTATTCACCTGCTGATTACTACAAAAACAACCCGCAAATCAATGGGGCAATAAACCGTATCGTAGCAGGCTTTAACGGCTCAACTTTTGAAGAAATTGCTAATTCATTAAGGTATTCTGACCCTTATATGGTTCTTGCAGATTTTGAGGCTTATCAGCAGGCACAAAAATATGCATCAGATTCATACACTGATAAATACAAGTGGAACAGAATGTCACTTTTCAACATTGCAAATTCAGGTGTTTTCTCGGCTGACAGGGCTGTTGAGGATTATGCAAGGGATATATGGTGCCTCACTAAATAGAATCATTAATTTAGTCAATAAAGCCATGTGCCATCATGCATTATAATAATATTTTCAATATAAAAGCTGTTTTCTGCTTTTTTGCAATTTTAAACACGTATTTGCGGGTGGGGGTTGCGGTCGTCCACATACCCCTTCGCGTAAGAATATAGATTTTCAACATAAAAAGTGAGTGAAAAATCACTCACTTTTTTATTATTTAGTATTGACAAACATCAAATAACAGGGTATTATTATTGTAAACTAAATTTTATACCAAAGTTTACAATAGGAGGACCAAATGAAGATTCCAACAAAAATGCTTACTTTATCAGGCTTATTTGCAGCACTCACAGCAGTATTATCACAGATAGCGTTTAACATTGGCCCCATTCCAATTAACCTTGCGGTTCTTTCCGTATTCCTGGCGGGAGGAATTTTAGGCGCAAAATACGGTGCTTTAAGCCAGCTTGTTTATGTTCTTTTAGGTTTGATTGGCGCTCCCGTTTTTGCAAATTTAACAGGCGGTGCAGGAATAGTTTTTGGCAAAACTGGTGGCTATATTATCGGATACATAGTGGCTGCATTCATTGTAGGGCTGGTTTCAAAAACAACTACGCTGCCAAAGGCAATTATTCTGCCTTTAAGTATGTTAGCCGGCTTGCTTGCTTGTTACACACTCGGAACAGCATGGTTTATGTATGTGACTAAAATTGATTTGTATAAATCACTCACATATTGCGTTTTCCCGTTCCTTATTGGTGATTCCCTTAAAATAGCCGTGGCAACCCTTTTAACAATACGTTTGAAGAAAGCCATAAAAATCTGATATTGCATTTTTTGTATTAATCTTGATTTTACATATTGTTTGTTGACTTTTTCTTATAAAAGTATATAATATTAGTATACTATACACAATAATAAAGAGAGGGCTAATAAATGACTTGGAACGACAATTTATCAATAGGGGTAGGTCTGATTGACTCACAGCACCGCCAGCTATGCGATGCTATTGACAATCTGCTGGATGCATGCAAAGCAGGCAAAGGCAGGAATGAAATTATAAGCACTATTAATTTTTTGTACGATTATACTAAAAAACATTTTAGCGAAGAAGAAGCGTTGCAGAAAAAATCGGGCTACCCTAAGTATGAGGAACACAAAAAACTGCATGATGGTTTCATTTTGCAGCTGATACAAATTAAGGATGATATTATTGCTAACGGAATTACAATTACTACTGTAAGCACTGTTAACATGCTTTTGCTAAACTGGCTTTTAAACCATATTAAAAAGGTTGATAAAGAGCTTGCGGAATATGTACAATAATACATATGCCAGAGTTTATATTTAATAAATATTAAAAGAGTTGCCTGATAAGAGCAACTCTTTTTGCAAAATATTTTTTTATCGCGAAGGGGTTCGGGGGCGACCGCAAAGCCCCCGCAAATACTTTATAGTTGTTTTTTGAATTTGTAAAAAGCTTTATTTACAAGAAAGAGTTGCTTGATAAAAAGCAACTCTTTTCGTTTATTCTCCCGTAACCTCAGTTACCTTCAAAAGATTCGTCTTTCCCCATGAGCCAAGTGGAACACCGGCAGTGATAACTGCAAGGTCACCAGCCTTTAAAAGCTTATTTTTCTTGGCAACTTCTATAGCATGGTCAAAAAGCTCATCAGTATTTGTCTTTTCTTCAACAAGCAAAGGCGTTATTCCCCATGATAGGTTCAACTGTCTTAAAACCGTTTCATCAGTTGTGCAGCCGATTATAGGTGTAACAGGGCGGTATTTTGAAATCATCCTGCCTGTTGTTCCCGATTTTGTAACAGTAATAATAGCATCAGCGTCAAGGTCATGTGCTGTTGTTACGGTAGCGTGAGAAATAGCATTTGCTATATCATGGTCATTGTCATTCTCACGTTTTTCAAATCTTGAACGGTAATTTATATCTTTTTCTGTTGTTTTTGCAATCAAAGCCATTGTTTTTACTGCCGCAACAGGGTATTTCCCCGCAGCTGTCTCGCCCGAAAGCATTATAGCACTCGTGCCGTCATAAATAGCATTTGCAACGTCGGTTATCTCTGCCCTTGTAGGAAGAGGGTTGGTAATCATTGATTCAAGCATCTGTGTTGCTGTTATAACCTGTTTTCCTGCACAATAGCCCTTTTGAATAAGCTGCTTTTGAATAGCCGGAATCTGCTCAAACGGGATTTCAACGCCCATGTCACCACGTGCAATCATAATACCGTCAGCTACCTTTAATATTTCATCAATATTATTAACACCATCAGTATTTTCAATCTTTGCAATAATGCGTGGGTTATACCAACCAAGGCATTGTGTGATATTTCTCAAATACATTATATCAGCAGCAGTACGGCAAAATGAAGCCGCAATAAAATCATACTTCATCTTAGCGCCAAACTCAAGGTCAGCCATGTCTCTTTCTGAAATATATGGCATAGAAAGCTTGATTCCAGGAACATTTACGCCCTTGTTATTTGACAAAATTCCGCCATGAACAACAGTACAACAGATTTCCTTTGAATTTACTTTATTACATTTAAGCTCGATTACGCCATCATTTATAAGAATTTTTGTTCCGGCAGAAACATCCTTAGGCAAATCCTTGAATGTGATTGTGCAAGCCTCAGGGCTTCCTTCAAGTTCTTCCGTTGTTAGTGTATATATGTCACCGTCCTTGATTTCAACCGGTTGATTATCTTTAAATTTCCCAAGTCTTATTTCTGGGCCCTTTGTGTCAAGCATTGTCGCAATTGGGAGATTAAGCTCTTCTCGCAATCTTACAACCTGCTCATATCTTTGCTGATGAACTTTATAGTCACCGTGTGAAAAATTAAAGCGGGCAACATTCATGCCTTCAAGCATGAGCTGACGCAATACATTTTCATCATCGGTTGCAGGGCCTATTGTGCATACTATTTTAGTTTTTCTCATAAAAAACCTCCAAACTACATATTTATATGATTATCTAATCTCATTATACGAAATAATTGTTAAATGTCAATAAAATCAAAGGCTTCATATCTTAATTTGTGTATTTAAATAATTAAAAATACTATTGTTGATTAAAATTTATATATAAATATAGTGATTAATAAAATCCCTTTTTTCGCAATCCCTTCATATTAAAATATATTATTTCATTCTTTACAAATTATTGATAGTTTTTATGATATATGCTAAAATTATTTAAAAAAAAGAAAGCGAGAATACTATGAGGGAAGAAACAAAAGCGTTGCTTGTGCAAATCGGCTTTTTTTCGGCAGCAATATTCTTTATTTATCTGATGTGGATTTTTATTGTTCCAATGACCAGAAGTATCATCAATGCGGGAAACATCGCAGGATTAGCATTTTCATCTGTTTTTGCCTTCGCCTGTATTGCGCATAAAGCTGTCTGGAATTTTTTGTGCCATTTATGGGGCTTTAAGGCAGGGAGATTCTTGATTATCCTGTTTTTTGCATTATTTATAATCATAACTGCAACGTTCAGTATTTTGAGTTTTTTTATGATAAAAGCAAGCAATAATCCACCTTTATCA
>QKDG01000173.1 GCA_003246805.1 Clostridia bacterium
CAGTTATACTTCCACAAGCAACAGCATAATAGATTTTTTCAAGGCTTGCCTGCAATTTTACAGCAGAAAAGCGATTTTTAGCAACAACGCAAAGCCCCGAAGTATCTCTGTCAAGTCTGTTTATAGGTCTAAACGTCAGTCCCTCACAATGGCTTGCAAAAAAATTGCCGAGCGTATCATCAATATGCTTTAATGAAGGATGAACTGCCATGAAAGCCGGCTTGTTAAAAACGATTACGTCTTCATCATCATAAACAACAGGAACAACAAGAGATGAGTTTTTTATAAGAACCTTTTCGTCCTCTAAGGCTATTTCAACTATGTCACCTGCTTTTACTGTATCAATGGTGCGTGCGTGAATGCCATTTAAAGTTATCCCGTTTTCAATCTGTTTAAGCCTTGTGATAAGCCTTTTGCTCACATTGTTTTTTATCAATACAGATAACACCGTATTGCCGTCATGACTTTTATCAACAAGAAACTGAATTCTTCTTATATTAGTTTGCATTTTTTTCTGATTTCATTGTCAATGCAATTCGCTTTCTCTTTATATCAACATCAAGAACCCGAACCTTAACAATATCCCCTACTTTAACAACTTCAAGAGGATGCTTGACATATCTGTCACAAAGCTGTGAAATGTGAACAAGCCCATCCTCGTGAACACCGATATCAACAAAAGCACCAAAGTCAATTACATTTCTTACAGTACCCATAAGCTCCATACCTGGCTTTAAATCCTTCATATCCATAACATCACTTCTAAGCAAAGGGGCGGGCAGCTCATCACGTGGGTCACGCCCTGGCTTTTGTAGTTCAGAAATTATATCGTTAAGTGTAGGAACACCAATGCTAAGCTGGTCGGCAAGCTTAACAACACCAATGCCTTTTGTGCGCTCGGATAAATCAGAAAGATTGCGTCTGCTTATATCACTGAGCGAGAATGAGCAAAGTTCAAGTAGTTTTTGTGCAGCCTCATAGCTTTCCGGGTGAACAGCAGTATTGTCAAGCGGGTTTTTCCCCTCGTGTATTCTTAAAAAGCCTGCACATTGCTCATAGGCCTTTTTGCCAAGCTTTGCAACCTTCAACAACTGCTTTCTGTCGTTAAAGCTTCCATTTTCCTCACGATAGGTAACAATATTCTTTGCAACGGTGGCATTTATCCCTGAAATATAAGACAACAATGAATGCGATGCAGTATTCAAATCAACACCAACCGAGTTAACGCAGTCCTCAACAACGCCTGTCAAAGCCTCATCAAGCCTTGCCTTTGGCATATCATGCTGATATTGCCCAACACCGATTGCCTTAGGGTCTATTTTTACAAGCTCAGCGAGTGGGTCCTGCAAACGCCTTGCGATAGAAACAGCACTTCTTAGCGAAACATCATATTCAGGGAATTCAAGGGACGCAAGCTTAGAAGCTGAATAAACTGATGCCCCAGCCTCAGATACAACCATATAGCTGACTTTTTGAGGGATTTCTCTGATAAGCTCAGCGACAAAAACCTCACTCTCATGAGAAGCTGTGCCGTTGCCGATTGCAATTGTCGTAACCTTATGCTTTTCTATTAAAGACTTCAACTTTGCCTTAGCCTCTAAAACCTTGCTTTGCGGTGGGGTAGGATACACAACAGTTGTGTCAAGCACCTTTCCTGTATCATCAACAACAGCAATTTTACAGCCTGTCCTGTAAGCAGGGTCAAGCCCCAAGGTAACAGCCCCTTTAACAGGTGGTTGCATCAATATCTGGCTTAGATTAGAAGAAAAAACCTTTATAGCCTGTTCACTTGCAGTAGTAGTAAGCTCTGACCTTATCTCGCGTTCAATTGAAGGATAGATAAGCCTTTTATAAGAATCCTCACACGCAGAATTCACAAGCAGCCCGCACTCACCCTCGTTTTTAAGATACTTTGCTGTAATAAGTTTAAGCCCTGCCCCCTCGGCGATATCAACACTAACCTTTAAAAAGCCTTCACGCTCTCCTCTGTCAATTGCAAGAATTCTGTGCCCTGCAATTTTTGCAACAGGCTCATTAAAATCATAATAATTTGTATAAACACTCTCGGCGTTTTCATCAACAGCCTTTGAAATTACAAGCGCATCATGCAAGAACATCGAACGGAAGCTTTTTCTCAATGCTGCATCGTCTGAAATATTTTCAGCGATAATATCACAGGCACCGTTTATAGCCTCTTGTGCAGTAAGCACCTGTTTTTCCTCATTTATAAACTCACAAGCCTTGGAATTGACATCGGCCTTTAAATCCTGTGCCAAAATATATTCAGCAAGTGGTTCAAGCCCTTTTTCACGTGCAACAGATGCCTTTGTTTTCCGTTTTGGCTTATAAGGGCGATAAATATCCTCAACCTCAGCAAGGGTAACAGCATTATCAATGGCAGACTGTATTTCATCTGTCATTTTTTCCTGCTCAGTAATAGAAGAAGATACCTCTGCCTTTCTTTTTTCAAGATTTCTGAGATAGCTCAGCCTGTCATTAAGCTCACGAAGAATCTGGTCATCAAGTGAGCCGGTAACTTCTTTTCTATAACGTGATATAAAAGGAATAGTGTTTCCGTCATCAATAAGCTTAACAGTTGCCTCAACCTGCTGTGGTCTAAGCGAGAATTCTGCGGCTATATTTGCGATAATATCCATTTTGTTCAAAACCTTTCAAGTCTAATTATTTTCATACTGATAAGGAAATCTGCCGGTTATTTCAAACGCATCCGAGCGTTGCCATAGCTGTGAGGTTGCAAGTAGATCAAAGCCCTCACCAAAATCACATGAAAGCTGCATCGGCTTATATTTAGGAAGCCCGAAGCAGGAAAGTGAATTCATAATAATTCCGCTGTGAGTAACAACGGCACAGTTCGTCATCCCCTCTGCCATCATATCGCGGATAATATAATCAAAGCCTTGATAGCATCGTTCAATTACCGAACGCATGCTTTCACCATTTGGTGGCGCGTTGTCTAGCCCGCCTTTGAGCCATTCCTTGAATTCAGGCAGATTTACAAGTTCGTCTGATGTTTTCCCCTCAAAATCCCCGAAGTTCATTTCACGTATTTCGTTTATTATATGAATGTATCTGTCGGGATAAAGAATTTCGGCAGTCTGTATACATCTCTTCAATGGGCTTGAATAAATCTTCTGAACAGAAGAATAATCCTTTTCTTCAAGCTTTTCAAAAAGCTCAGATTTTCCAAGTGGGGATAAAGGGAGGTCGGTAAGCCCGATATAGGCAGAATTTTTGTTGGCGTCAGTTTGGCCGTGGCGAATTATTTTTAAGTGATATCCTTTCATTGTGTTCTCCTTGCTATAATTTTGAATATATTACACAAAAAAACTCTTCAACATTTATCGACTTTTTTTTGTGTAAAGTCTTTACAAATTGTAAGATTTAATATATAATTTACAATAAGTTGTTATTGCTATCGGTTTTTTTAAAACCGATAAATTTTTTCACAAAACGGGGTGTAGAAGGGTGAGTAGTGACTTTTCAAGGGTTCTTACATTGTTAAGAAAAGAACGTGGGATAAGCCAGAAGCAGGCTGCTAATGATCTGGGTGTTTCACAGGGCTTGTTATCCCATTATGAAAAGGGCAAAAGGGAATGCGGGCTTGATTTTTTAGTTAAAGTGGCTGACTACTATTCAGTTTCCTGCGATTATCTTTTGGGGCGTTCACCAGAACCACAGGGGAGAACAATATCAATTCAGGATATCCCCGATGATGACTCTTCTTTAAAGAATAAACAGGCGAGCGGGAGCATTATGGTTTCCTTCAACAAAAAGCTTATTATAAACTCAGTAAACGTGATTTTTGCATTCTTACAAAAATGCAAATCAAATACAATTGTTAAAGAAATTTCGACGTATCTGATGCTTGCTATATATCAGGTGTTCAGAATAATATATTCTTCCAACAAAAAGAATGATGAGAACTTCTTTACTGTGCCAAAGCCTGTTTCAACCGGAATGGCAACTGCGGCAATGGATGTTTCGCTTGTATGTGCAAAAGCTGCTGCTGAGGGAATTGAGTTTAACAGCAACGACTGCCTTAAAGATAATGAAGAGTTCTACATAACAACATCAAAGCTTTCACAGGAATATCCAAACTATTATTCCTCTATGGTTAATCTTATAAAAAACAGTGAAGCAAGAATAAACATTATTTCAAACTCCGAAAAATAAACGCATTAATATTTTATCATTTTTTGTGATAAAATTCAATGCTAATTCATATTTTCTATTGATTAATTATAAAACAGGTAGTATAATGATTGATGGTATGATACATTCTGATTAAATAGTTTATGATTATTGTTTACTAAATAAAGATAATTAAATGCTGGCAAGGCTTCTTGTCGGCTTTTTGTATTTTTAGGGGGCATTGTTAAATAATAAATTAACAATCTATGATATTATTATAAAATTCAGAAAGGGAAAAAAGAAATGAAGCTTAATGGAATCAAGGTTTCTCACAAAAAGAATACCCATGACTGTGAAAGCATAGTTATCACAACTCCGCAAAAGATTAAGCTGCCGCTTAGTCAGCATATGGGAGCAACATGTGAGCCGTGTGTAAAGGTTGGGGATGAGGTTAAGGTCGGGCAGAAAATAGGTGACTCAGAGGCGTTTATGTCAACACCCCTGCATTCAAGCGTATCAGGAAAGATTGTAGCGATAAGCGACTATCTACTTCCAAACGGAAAAGTTTGCAAAGCTGTTGAAATTGAAACGGATGGTATGCAGACATTATCGGAAGAAATATCCCCTCCTGTTGTAAACGACAAAGAGAGCTTTATAAAAGCAGTAAAAGAAAGTGGCTGTTGTGGTTTGGGTGGCGCTGGATTTCCGACCCATATCAAGCTGAATTTTGATAAAAATAAAACACCGATAGATACGCTTGTAATAAATGCTGCGGAATGTGAGCCTTATATTACTGCCGATTACCGTGAAACAATTGAAAACCCACAGGATGTTATCGAGGGTATTTTGCTTGTGCTAAAATATCTTGACATTAAAAAAGCTTATATTGGCATAGAGGATAACAAGCCTAAGGCTATTGAGATAATAAAAAAAGCCGCATCAAAAATTGACAATATTGAAGTTGTTGAGCTTAAATCATCCTATCCTCAGGGGGCAGAAAAGGTACTTATTTATTCAACAACAGGCAGAATTGTTAAAGAGGGCGAGCTCCCCTCAAATCAGGGCGTAATGGTTTTGAATGTATCCACTGTGGCTTTTATAAACAGATATGTTAAAACAGGAATACCGCTGGTTACAAAAAGGCTGACGGTTGATGGCGATGTTGTTTTAAATCCTTGCAATTTAATTGTGCCAATAGGCACTTCGGTATCAACTCTTCTTGAAATTGCAAAGGCCGATGTTGATAATATTGACAAGCTGATAGCAGGCGGCCCAATGATGGGAATGTGCCTTATGGATACAGAAACTCCGGTAGTAAAAACAAACAACGCAATTCTCGCTTTTAAAAAGCAAAAAAGCAAAAATGTGCAGACTTCATGTATAAGATGCGGAAGCTGTATGAATGCCTGCCCACTTAATCTTATGCCAATGGTTTTTGAAAAAGCATATGATACGAATAATATAGAAATGCTAAAAGAATATAATCTGCTTTTATGTATGAACTGCGGAAGCTGTTCTTATGTATGCCCCGCAAAAAGAAATCTTGCAGAGAAAAATCAGCTTGCGAAGGCATTATTACCAAGGAAATAGAATGAAAGTATAATCAGAAAGGATGGTTTTTGTGCAAGGATTAACAGTAGCACCATCACCACATATAAATAAAAACATATCAACACAAAACATAATGCTGATGGTTTTGATAGCTTTGATGCCTGCCGTAATAGCAGCAGGAATAATTTTCGGTATGAGAGCAATTCTTGTTATCGCTGTATCAGTGGTTTCAGCTGTTGCATGGGAATACATAGCGAGAATTATAATGAAGAGGAGCAATACAATATCGGATTTAAGTGCGGTTGTAACAGGCGTTTTATTGGCTTTAAACCTGCCAGTAACTATTCCGTTATGGATAGTTGTAATAGGCACTTTTGTTGCAATAGTTATTGTAAAGCAGTTCTTTGGTGGGCTGGGTCATAACTTTGCAAACCCTGCAATTGTGGGAAGAATTGTTTTG
>QKDG01000146.1 GCA_003246805.1 Clostridia bacterium
ACAGTCAGCATTTTTAACACTGACTGTATATGTATTAAGACTGTTTGTTTTTTTTATTATGCTTACAACTGGCGAATAATTTTCGCCTGTTAAACTGCACACCAGATTTTTAAAAGCGTCTGCAACTGACTGATTACCTGTCTGAAAAATAATTTTTTCTTTTGAAAATTGTTTGCAGAAGCTTAGCATCCCATATAAACAAGCCCTTTTCTTATCGGCGCTTGTAATCGTCTGTAAAATTTCTTCTTTAACAGTAAAGGAAAAAGACACTAAAACCCTCTCCTAATAAAATTACTTGTGCTTTGTGATATCCCTGTGGCTTATTCTTGTTTTAAGCCCTTTATCCTTTAAATACTGGCCAAGCGCCTCAGCAAAAGTGACTGACCTGTGCTTTCCGCCTGTGCAGCCAAAAGCGATAACAAGCTGGCTCTTACCCTCTTTTATATAAAGTGGAATCAGAAAATCAACAAGGTCTTTTAACTTTTTAAGCAGTTCTTTCGACTGGTCATATTTCATTACAAATTCACTTACACAGCGTTCCATACCTGTATGTGTGCGTAGTTCAGGTATATAGAAGGGGTTTGGCAGGCATCTGACGTCAAAAATCAAATCAGCCTCAGAATGAGAGCCAAACTTAAAGCCAAAGGATACTACGCTTATCTGCATAAAATCATCAATTTTATCAAGGAACATCTCGTTGACACGTTCCTTTAACTGAATTGCAGACAATAATGAGGTGTCAATATAATAATCAGAAATCTCCTTAACATATGAAAGCATCTGTCGTTCTGCCTTGATAGCCTTTTGAAGGCTGCCGTGAACACTTTCATCAAGGGGATGCTTTCTTCTTGTTTCCTTATATCTTTTGATAAGAACATCATCGCTTGCGTCAAGAAAAAGAATTTTAATCTTCAAGCCCTGATTATGCATTGAATCAACAATGTCCTTTAATTTCAAGAACATATTCCCGCCACGGATATCTGTTACTATCGCAACATTTTCAATGTTCCCCTCAGACTGAGAGCAGATTTCAGCAAATTTGGGAATAAGCTCAGGCGGCATATTATCTATACAATAATATCCCACATCTTCCAAAACATTGACAACACTTGATTTCCCTGAGCCTGACAGCCCTGTTACAATTATAAAATTCACTCTATCCCTCCTACTCAGTGCCTTTTGCCGAAATGATTTTCACCTCGCACTCAAGGCAATATCCCGTCTGCTTAAAAACTTCATTTTTAACAATTTCGATGAGGCTTGCAATATCCTCAAAAGTTGCATTGCCTTTGTTTATAACAAATCCACTGTGCTTTTTGCTTACTTCTGCATCACCGACGCAAACCCCTTTAAGCCCGCATTGCTCAATCAATAAAGATGCATAGCTGCCCTCCGGGCGCTTGAAGGTGCTCCCCGCACTTGCGAATTCAAGTGGCTGCTTTTCCTTACGGCGGGACATAAGGTCGTCCATTTTATCGCGTATTGCTCCCTTTTCACCTTTTTGAAGCTTAAAAACTGCTTTTGTAATAAGGTTTTCGTTTTTACTGAAAATACTGCTACGGTATGAAAGCAAAAGGTTTTCCTTGCTGTAATCAATAATGTTTCCACTCTTGTCGATTCCCTGTGCGCTAACAATTATATCCTTGATTTCTCCCCCGTATGCACCTGCATTCATATATACCGCACCGCCAACAGTGCCTGGAATTCCCCACGCAAATTCAAAGCCAGTGAGAGAATTCTCGTATGCAAAATAAGCAGCACGTGCAAGAGGTACTCCTGCATCGCATTCAAATGTAGTTTCATCAACAGAGCGTATCCCCGAATAATCTCTGCCTATTACAAAAGCTACTCCATCAAACCCGCTGTCATCAACGAGAAGATTTGAGCCTTTCCCTATGATAATATAGGGGACGGATTTTTCATTTGCAATTGAAAAAAGCAACTGTGCGCTTTTATCTGAATTTATAAATATAAGCGTGTTGCATTTGCCCCCAACCTTGAAGGATGTATAATTTTTAAGTTCAACATCTTCTGCTATTCTGCATCCAAGCTCCAAAGCCTTATCTGCAATTATTCTGCAATTACAATTCAATTCTTGCATAGTGCTCTCCCACTTTGTAGATTTATCAAACTCAATATTATTATTACTCAATCATAGCATTTGATATTACTTTAAAGCATCCGGATGCTTTGATAAAATATGCTCTTTTAGCCTTTCCCATTCAAGGTTGACAATAAGGTCAACAGGGAAGTCTGTTTCCTCTATAATTTTAAATGATACAGGGGTCAGGCCTATTCTCTGGCAGAAATGACTGTCAGTATTGACAATAACAGGGACTTCATACTTTTTGCAAAGCCTGAGCATTCTCACTGTATTTTCAAGAGCGCCCCTGCGTGATATTATTGAGCTCTCATTTATTTCAACAAACTTGCCATACTCTTTAATATATTTAAGGCCCTTTTCATAATCCCAGACATATTCGTTGGTGGTAGGGTGGCCTATTAAATCAATGAGTGGATTTTTTGCTATCTCAATATAGCCTTTTGTATTATCCTCGATACTTCCCGGCGTGATACAAGGCCCATGCATTGAGGCTATAACCCATTCCATTGATTTGTGAAGATACTCAGGAACATCAATATTGCCATCAAAATCAATAATATTAGCCTCTATCCCCCTGATTATAATTACATTATTAAGTATTCTTGGAATAACCTCTAAGTTATTGAAATGCCATATATGAGGCGAATCCTCAATCATCGGTGCGTGGTCTGTTATTGCGATTGCCGTCAGTCCGGCCTGCTGTGCAGAAAAGGAATTTTCAAGAATTGTTGAAAATGCGTGCGTTGATGCAATAGTATGTGTGTGAAGGTCTGCTGCTATTTTCACTAAAATCATCTCCTAAGAAATTGCGGGAAAAATCAAAACTGGTCCCATTCTTTTATAGTATCCTTTGTTTCCATATTAAGCCCTAAATTATCAAGAAGCTCCTGGGCAGCGTTATAGCCCATTTTCTTCTGCCTGTTGTTCATTGCTGCAACTTCAAGAATAACAGCAAGATTTCTTCCTGGCTTGACAGGAACAGTAAGAGAAGGCACCTTAACCCCTAATATTGAAGTATATTCGTTATCCATTCCCATACGGTCATAGGTTTTATTAGGGTCCCATAGCTCAAGCTCTACAATAAGATCAATTTTTTCGGTAACCTTAACAGCACCCATACCGAAAAGACGGCGGGCATTGATAATTCCTATTCCACGAAGTTCAAGGAAATGCCTTATATTATCAGGTGAAGTCCCTACAAGGCTGATACTTGATACTTTTCTGATTTCAACTGCGTCATCAGCAATAAGCCTGTGCCCACGCTTTATCAGCTCAACAGCAGTTTCGCTTTTACCAACACCGCTTTCGCCTACTATCAGAACACCTTCTCCGTATATTTCAATCAGAACACCATGCCTTGTTATTCTCGGCGCTAACCTAAGATTCAAAAATGCAATCAGCGCAGCCAGGCAGTTTGATGTTGATTCTTCTGATTTTAGCAGAGGTATGTTGTTCTTTTTTGCCACCTCAATCATTTCAGGAAAATCATCAAGCTCTTTTGTTACGATAACACATGGTATTTTTTTTGAGAACAGAACGTCAAGCCGTTCATAACGTGTTTCATAATCAAGTGTATCAAGATAGGCAAACTCCATATTGCCAAAAACCTGCGTGCGCTCAGGGACAAAATATTCATAAAACCCCATCAGCTGAGCTCCCGGCCTTGTAACCTCATTTTCGCAAATTTCAATTTCTTCCGCTGCCTTTGGCAGATATATGCTTTTTAAATGCAATTCATTAATAATATCCTTTAAAAAAACTTTGTAAGAATCTGGCATAGCTGCACCTCCGATTATTTTAATTCAATTATACTCTATAAAAATACTTTTTTCAATGTAATATTACAATATACCCCTATTAATCATCTCTTGTGCTGCAAGCAGGATACCCATTTTACCACTCGGATAAGTAATTCCACCTTGAAGCCACGCAGCATAAGGCTCTCTTATAGGTGCGTCAGCCGATAGCTCAATAGAAGCACCCATTGTGAACGCTCCTGCCGCCATAATTACCTTGCTGTTATAGCCCGGCATATCCCATGCCTCAGGCGAAACAAATGAGTCAACAGGTGCTCCCTTTTGTATCCCCTGGCAGAATGCAACAAGTGATTTTTCATCTTTAAGCATTATTGCAGTGATAATGTCAGAACGCCTTTCGTTCTTCTTAGGATAACATTCATAGCCTAAAAGCTCAAAAAATCTGCAAGCAAAGGTTGCTGTTTTTAAGGCGTTTGCAACAATTTCAGGTGACAGGAAAAACCCTAAAAGAGTTTCTCTGTTCTGATTTAAGGTGCAGCCAACCTCTTTACCCATACCTACGCAGGTTAGCCTGTATGAGCAAAGCTCAACCAAATCGGCACATCCAGCAATATATCCCCCTGTTGAGGCAATAGCGCCACCAGGATTTTTAATCAGTGAGCCTATTATCAAATCAGCACCAACCTGTGTCGGCTCCTTATCGTCTACAAATTCACCATAGCAGTTATCCACCATTACGATAACTTCAGGATTTATGCCTTTTACGGCAGATGCAATTTTTCCTATTTCATCAACTGTCAATGCAGGACGTAAGGAATATCCCCTTGAGCGTTGTATATATACTACCCTTGCATTTACTGCCTTTTCCTTTATTTTTTCGATATCAACCGTTTTATCGTCAACCAAATCTACCTGCTCATATTTTACACCAAAATCTTTAAGGGAACCACTACCCTTTTTCCCGCATATTCCTATTACCTCTTCAAGAGTATCATAGGGCTTCCCCGTAACAGACAACAAGGTGTCACCTGTTCTTAAAACGCCAAACAAAGCAACGGACAATGCGTGTGTGCCTGATACAAAGTTATGCCTTACAAGAGCATCTTCGGCCCCAAAAGCCTCAGCATATACCTTATCAATAATATCACGCCCAACATCGCCATAACCATACCCAGTGCTGCCCTTTAAGGCAGTTTCGCTTACTTTATTATTTATGAATGCCGACAATACCTTTTGCCCATTATATTCAGCAGTTTTTTCAATCCTTGCAAATTCCTCTCTGCATAAATCCTGTGCGATATCAGCCATGCTGAGCAGCTTGCTATCAATGTTAAAAAACGTCGTGCTTTTATCCATTAGTGATTTTCCTTTCAAGTATAATATCCCTGCCGATTTCGTCATAGCCTATCTGCTCATAATAGCTCATCCTGTTTTCTCTTGCTATCAAAAACACGTTATAACCCTCGGGATACTTTTTTAAAATATATTCCAGCAGCAGCCTTGCAAAACGCTTTCCTCTTTCCTCTGATTTTGTTGCAACAAGCCCGACAAAAACATTGCCGGAAATTTCATATTGTATTGTCGCAGTTGTGCAGTTGTTATATAGAAAAATTTTGCTCTGGCTTCTTCTTATTCTGTGTGATGTGTCTGTCATCCACAGCTGATAGTTATCCCTGATTGACTTAAAGCCTTCGCTGAGAATTTCATATACTACATCAAGCTTCGGGCTTTCGTCAACAACAATATCCTTGCTTTGCCCGCTTGCTGTGAATCTGTAATATGCCCTTTTATGGTGAGTATATATATCTTCAAGCCTGTTGAAAATCTTTTTAAGAAGAACAGCATTACCCTCAATAGTATCCGGCTTGTTCATAAGTATAAAAGTGATAATATCCTCACATATCTCATCATCACAATAAAAGCCTTTAACCGTCGCTATCACCATTGAGGAATTAAACAGGCTGATAACTGCCCGTGATTTTTCACCCGTTGTGGCTTTAAAAAATCTGCAAAAATTATAGCTTGTCCCGTATGCGTTAATATTTGATAATAGCTTATATGCATAGTGATTTTCTTCAAGGAACACAATATCATTCTCAATATCAAATACCTGTTTTATCATATCTCATACGCCTTTGCCAATAATCTCTTTGCAAGGTCGCTCACAGCAATTAAATCTGAGTGCTTTATTACGCATGACGGAGAATGAAGATATCTGCAAGGAACAGAAATTGAGATTGTTTTTACCCCTGAGCGGGAAATATGAATTGCCCCGCTGTCGTTACCCCCTGC
>QKDG01000034.1 GCA_003246805.1 Clostridia bacterium
GAAAGAATTGGCGACCACGCAGTAAATATCGCTGAATGGGTTATATTCTCATTGACCGGGCAGCATAAAAATGAACGAATTTTATAAAAGCAGGTGAAATAATGCTAATTTATTGTGTTGAAGATGACGAAAGTATTCGGGAACTAATTTTATATGCTTTGAAGAGTGGTGGATACAGGGCTGAAGGATTTGAATCTGGTGTTGAATTTTTTAATGCGTTAAAAAATAATTTGCCTGATATGATTCTGCTTGATGTTATGCTGCCATCTGAAAATGGTTTTGCTATTCTCAAAAGGCTAAAAGACAATATCAGCACAAAAAGCATTCCTGTTATAATGGTGACGGCAAAGAATAACGAGTTTGACAAGGTTAAGGGGCTTGACCTTGGCGCTGATGACTATATGACCAAGCCTTTTGGAATTATGGAGCTTTTATCGAGAATCCGCGCAGTAATCAGGCGCACACAGAAGGAATCTTCATCAAGTGTTTTAATCGCTGGGTGTGTCAGAATCGATAATGACAAAAGGACTGTCAGCGTTAATGATGTCCCCTGCAACCTCACTTTCAAAGAATACGAGCTTTTGCACTATCTTGTAAAGAATAACGGTATTGTTCTTTCAAGGGATAAAATTCTGCAAAAGGTATGGGGATTTGACTTTGAAGGCGAAAGCAGGACAGTGGATATGCACATTAAGACACTAAGGCAAAAGCTTGCTGAGGCCGGGGCTGATGATGTAATTGTCACTATACGGTCTGTCGGCTACAAATTTGAAGTCTAATAATTATTTTAGGGAAAGCTAAAATGAAAAAGAAATTTTTGAAGTATCTTTTCTTGCTTACAATATCGATATGTGCAGTATTAATTATTGCTGTATCTTGGTTTTTATACAATTTTTATCGCAATAATCAGATTGAGAGCATTAAGAGCTTTTGCATCATTACTTCTCAGCTGATTGACAGTGATAGTTCACTTGAATATCTTGAAAATATAGATTCTTCTGACATGAGGATAACATTGATTGATTCAGATGGAAGTGCCGTTTTTGACACTGCGACCAACAGCAGCTCTTTGAAAAGTTTTTTACAAGAGCCTGAAATAATTAATGCAAATGAAACAGGCACAGGCGAATCGTCGCAATATTCCTCCGTTTTAAAATCAAATGTTTTTGTATATGTTATAAAGCTTAATAACAATATGCTTTTAAGGGTAGAAACACCTTTAAAAGGTATTTATCAGAACATAGCTGCTACTGTTCCTCTTATTCTTCTTATTCTTCTTGTTTTTGCGTTGATTTCCAACTTCATCGCAAAGCTGTTGACTCACCGTATTATAGAGCCAATTAATAAGGCATCAAAACAGCTTGATGGGGTTTTAACACAGGACCAGCTTGATTTTGAAGAACTGGATGCATATGAGGAATTCCTCCCTTTTATCAAAAAGATTAAATTTTTAAACCATGAAATAAGGGACTATGCACGGCAAATTGATGAACAAAGCCATACCCTTAATACAATCACCTCGAATATGCAGGAGGGTTTGCTGATTCTTGATAGTCAGCAAAGAATTATATCAATAAATGAAAGTGCAAAGTCAGTTATTTCGTATGGATATACAAGAAAATTTACGGGGCAGACTTTTATTTCAGTATGCCGAAATCAGCGCATTCTTGAAGCTATAAATAAAGTAATAAATACAAAAACCAACAATTTTATCGATATAGAAAAAAACAAGCAATTCTATAAATTCTTTTTAAGCCCTGTTATTAGTGAAAATAACAATTTTCAGGGTGTTATTATTTTTATTGTCAATGCTACGGCAGAAATTAAAAATTCTAAAATGCGGCGTGACTTTGCTTCAAATGTATCACACGAGTTAAAAACGCCATTGACATCTATCAACGGATTTGCTGAAATGCTTAAATCTTCAATGATAGATGAAAAGGATATCATAAAAATTTCATCAATGATATATAAGGAATCAGGACGCCTTATCTCACTGGTTGACGATATTATCCGGCTGTCTCAGATTGAAAACGGCGCTCTTATCGATACACAGGATGTTGATTTTGAGAATATTGTAAATGAGGTTGTTTCTTCTTTAACGCCAATAGCTGAGAACCGGAAAATTACGTTTGCTTTAAACACCAAGCCGTTGATAATAAAATCCAGCTACTCAATGCTTTATGAGCTTGTATATAACCTATGCGAAAATGCAATTAAATACAATGTGGAAAACGGTAGTATCAACGTTGTTCTCAAAAGCTCTGATAAAGAAGCAATTTTATCTGTTACCGATACTGGTATTGGCATAGCTGAAGAGCATTTATCCCGCATATTCGAGCGGTTTTACAGGGTTGACAAAAGCCGTTCTAAGCAAACAGGTGGCACAGGGCTTGGCTTATCTATTGTAAAACACGTTGTTGAATCTTTAAACGGTAATATTTCAATAACAAGCGAGCCAGGAAAAGGCACGGCTATTACTGTTACTTTACCAAAACAAAACTAAAATCTCTGCTATATTTACATATGGCAGAGATTTAGCTTGTAGAAAAAGCCCTTTTCTACAATTATATTATAAATTTAAGCACGTGTTTGTGGGGACTTTGCGGTCGCCCACACACCCCTTCGCATCAAAAATCATTTTTTTTGATGCTCTGAAATCGCTGCTATACTTACATATAGCAGCGATTTTTTTAGTTTACTACTGTTATTGCATCAACAGGGCAGCTACTTTCAGCATCCAGAACATCATCTTCCATTGACGACGAGATATCCTCATTCGTGACCTTTGCTTTGCCATCGCTGCTCATAATAAATACATCAGGGCATACAGATGCACAAAGCCCACATCCAACACAATCTTCTTGTATTACATTTGCTTTCATTGCTAACACCTCCTTAATTAATTTTCCTTGAAAAGACATATATATTCTTGAAAATATTTAGCATTTTAGCACTCTCACGTTGAGAGTGCTAAAATTAACAGTGTCATAATATTTCTTTGATTTAAATTTAATAATTGAGTTATATAATAAAATTATCAGATAAAGACATCTGATAATTAAAAATAAGAGGGCGATTGCAATGCAAAATGAATTATCGCAGTCGGTTCTGCCGCCTGCAATAATGTAAGAAAACAAAACATTATGATGGAGGGATTTTATGTTTGATTTAACACCATTTGCTTACAGGCAAAACAATTTTATGAAAGTGTTTGACGATTTTGAGAAGAACTTTTTTAAGGGCTTTGAATCTGAGGCACTTAACATCAGAACAGATATTCTTGATAAGGGTGACAAATTTATGCTCTTGGCTGAGCTGCCTGGATATACAAAAGAAGATATCAGTATTGATGTAAACGAAAACAGGCTTACAATAAATGCGAGCCACAACGAAGAAAATGAAGAAAAAGACGCCGGTGGTAATTTTATCAGGCGAGAAAGACGATATGGCTCTTTTTCAAGGAGCTTTGATATCTCCAACATAAAAGCTGATGAAATTAAAGCCGAGTATAAAAACGGAATATTGGAGCTTGCGCTCCCTAAAATTGATATCGCCCCGCCAAAACAATACAAGATAGATATTAATTAGCATTATTTTCTGTTTAAATTAAAAAACAACCGTGGGTTAGATTAATTCTGAGCCACGGTTGTTTTTTTGATATAAAATTCTCAAACTATTCTGCAACAGGAGCAGAAACAGGGCAAACATTTGCACAAGCTCCGCAATCGATACAAGTATCAGCATCAACAACATATTTGTCATCGCCAGCAGATATTGCACTTACTGGGCATTCAGCTTCACAAGCGCCACAATTAATACATTCATCAGTAATTTTATAAGCCATTTTGAAATCCTCCTCTAATTTGATTGAAGATAATACTTCTTATTTATTTTACCATAAATATTTAAAAAATCAAGTGCATATATTCTTTTTGTACGCATTATTAATCGTCAAGATATTCCAGCAAAACCTTATCAACGCTCCAGTAAAAATTATTGTTACCAATTTTGTCGTAAAAATCAGTTCGTTTAAAATAATTTGAAACTTTTTGTTGCAGCCCGCAAAAAACCACCTTGCAGCCATTTTCCTTTTTGTCTTTGTATATATCATAGATGGCCGAAATCGCCGTAATATCAATAAGCGGTACCCCACGCATTGAGAGTATAATTTTATCGCAGTCATTAATTCTTTCAAGCATCTGTGTCAGCTTTTTTATGTTCGCAAAATATACCGGGCCTGTAACATATACAACAATTGTCTTGTTGTGTATTTCCTTCAAATCATGGGCTGAGGTAAGCTTATCATTCTCAACCTGTGAACATTCAATATGAATTTTTGAAACCTCATGTACAAAAATTACAAGTGCCACAATTATTCCGCTTATTATCGCCAAAGTTAAATCAAAAATTACCGTTGCGAGCATTGTTATAACGAATTTTGTAATCGGGCCTTTTAGCTTTTTTGAAAATGTATATCTTATATCCTTCCAGTCGTTCATTCTCCACGCTGTCACTATCAAAACACCAGAAAGTGCAGAAAGCGGAAGTTTGAACATAAGAGGTGACAGCACGAAAATGCAAACGATTAAGAACAGCGAATGGAACACTCCGGTTAGCCTTGTTTGTCCGCCAGATTTTACAGCAACACTTGTTCGCGCTATTGCTGCGGTTGATGGCACACCACCAAAAAACGGCATAACTATATTGCCTATTCCCTGTGCTACAAGCTCCCTGTCTGAATTGAATTTTTCATTTTTCATTTTGCCAGCACTCGATGCACACAACAAGCTTTCAATCGCACCTAATGCTGCAATTGTAAACGCTGATGGTATGTAGCTTGTTATTGTGCTGTAATCAAATCCACTGAGTGATATCCTGTTTTCAAGCAAAAGAGTTTTAGGAATTTCACCAACTGTTGGAATATCAAAGCCCATTAATATTGAAACAGCTGTTGCCACAGTTATTGCTGCCAATGAAGATGGTACAATCTCGCTCCATTTCTTTGGCCATATTATCATAATCACTATAACAATAACGCCTGTTATAATTGTATAAATATTAAAATTAAACGGGGAAGTAAAAAATGAATGCATTTTTTCTATAATAGTCTGGCCAGATGATCTTGTTCCAAAAAAATTGTCAACCTGCCCCAATGCTATTACAATAGCTATGCCTGATGTAAATCCCATTATTACCGGTGTAGGTATAAGCTCCACAAGCTTCCCCAGTCTTAATATCCCTGTCAGCAAAAGTATAATTCCTGCAATCAGGCAGGTTATAAACATCCCTGATAACGAATGTCGTGCTACTATTGTAACCAATACTGCTGTCATTGCACCAGTCGGGCCGGAAATCTGAAAGCTTGCACCCGAAAGCAGCGACATTACAATTCCCGAAATTATTGCAGTAACAAGCCCGGCAGCTGCATCTGCCCCTGAAGCAATAGCAAAAGCAAGCGCCAGCGGCAAGGCAACTGCACCAACTGTTATGCCTGCCAGTGCATCTTTTCCCAGCTTTTTAAAGCTATAACCATTAAATTCATTTTTTAAATCTTCTCTAAACTGTTTTATCATTTGTATCCCTACTTTTTTTAATAAATCGCATTGTTTATTTTACTCCCAAATATGCATCATTATATTAATAAAATATAAATTTGAAATAAACAAAAGCCAGTTGACAAACTGGCTCAGCTTGTAGAAAAAGCCATTTTCTACAATTTTACTATAAATTTAAGCACGTATTTGCGGGGGCTTTGCGGTCGCACCCCTTCGCATCAAAAACCACAGTTTTTCGACACTCTGAAGCCAGTTGACAAACTGACTTTTTTTTGTAGAAATAGTCGCCTTTTATATTTTTGTTAAAAATGAAAGGACCAATTCTGTTGGCTTTGCAATCAGCCCTTGCACCCATTTGCCACAATAGTTCGTTTTTTGCAATGTGAATACATATAAATCAAAATAGTTCAATTATTTAAACGACTCAATTCTCTCGCAAAGATTAGCATTATAGTTTACTACGCTGTGCTCATACTCATTATCCATATAAAAGGATTTAATTAAGAAATCAGCAGTAGAAATATTGTTTGCCATAGGGATATCATA
>QKDG01000161.1 GCA_003246805.1 Clostridia bacterium
ATAGCTATATACATTTTTATATAAGGATTTGTTGTTCCATTTAATACTGTTTACACTATCGGGCAAATTGTAGCTGTTGTGCGAAAAATGCAGCCCCGTATCATCGAGAGGCTTGCTTCTTAAAAACTCCTGCCCTGCATGAATCAACGGAACACCTTGTGACAAAAACACAATGCAAGCTGCAAGCTTATCCATTCTGATTCTGTCTTCAACAGAAAATTGCCCGGCTGAATAAAAAAGCTTATCCCATAAAGTCAGATTGTCGTGAACTTCGGTATAATTAATTGATTGTGAAGGGGATAACGCCCAGGGCTTGAAATCGGTTTTTGAAATATCAACAAGATTAGATGAAATTGTTCCTGTTACACACAGCTTAATATTTTCTTCATTGTTACCGCCGCCGTTTACAAAGCCTTTTTCCTCAATATTAAAAACACTGCCCTTTATAGAATCACGGATGTTGTCATTAAAAAACGAAATGTCAGGCATTCTTCCTGCATTTGATTTTATTGCACGTTCCTCTTCGGACAAAGGTGTGTAATCGGCAACCCAGCCCTCACCATAAACAATTATAGAAGGGTCAATTTCATCCAGGGCCGATTTTATCTGATTCATCGTAACAATATCGTGCAGCCCCATTAAATCAAACCTAAAACCGTCAATCATATATTCTTTTGCCCAGAATTTTATCGAATCAAGCATGAATTTCCTCATCATAAGATTTTTTGAGGATGTTTCATTCCCGCAGGCTGAACCGTTTGTCAGCTTGCCGTTTTCTTTCCTGTAATAATAATCCGGAACTGTCAGATTAAAAAATGAATCTGCCCCTTTAAAAGTATGATTATAAACAACATCCATGACAACTCTTAATCCATTTTGATGAAGAGCCTTGACAAGCTGCTTAAACTCCCGTATTCTTACCGCACCGTTTACGGCATCGGTTGAATATGAACCCTCGGGAACATTATAATTTTTAGGGTCATATCCCCAGTTGTATTGTGGCTCGTCGCTTTCCTCATCCACTGTTTCATAATCGAAAGAGGGAAGCAGGTGAATGTGAGTAACCCCAAGCTCTTTTAAATGGGATAAACCTGTGCTATCACCACTGGCGTTTTTTGTATCAGTCTCAGTAAACCCTAAAAACTTCCCCTTATATTTTATGCCTGAGCTTTCGTCAATTGAAAAATCCCTTACATGAACTTCATAAATAACAGCATCTGTTATTTTTTCAAAGAACGATGGTTTAGTGTTCCTGAAATCGTCAGGCTCGGTTGCCGATAAATCCACAATCATTCCCCTGTTACCGTTTGCACCGGCAGCCTTTGCATATATATCAACAACTTCGCTTTCTACTCCCTGTATATTTATGCTATAAGTATAATATATACTGCTATAATCACCATCAAGCGTACAAGCCCACAAGCCTTTTTCGTTTTTTTCAAGGATGTGCCTGCGTATCAGATTGTCTCCCTTGCCTGCTTTATAAAGATTGAGAACAACACTTTCTGCTGTGGGTGACCATATTTTAAAAACTGAACTTTCTTTGCTATAAATAACCCCGAGAGCTTCATCAATACTTGTTGTAAACACAGAATAACACCAAACCTTTCAATGTATTATTAAATTACAACATATTATATGCTTTGTCAACTACCATGCAGTTATGTATATTAAATTTACTTTATTTATTATATTCTGTTTTACATAAAATATCCAATAAATTTTTTGTGAAAAAAATATCCCCGTCTATAAAAACGGGGATAATATATACTATTTTCCCAATGCGCTCAGAATATCCTGCACCTTATCGGTTTTTTCCCACGCAACATCAAGGTCTTCTCTTCCCATATGACCATAAGCTGCAAGCTTTCTGTATTGAGGCTTTCTCAAATCAAGCGCTTTTATAATAGCAGCAGGACGAAGGTCAAAAACCTTGTTTATAGCAGCTGAAAGCTCATCATCAGAAACAGTTCCTGTTCCAAAAGTGTCAACCATTACAGAAACAGGGTGTGCAACACCAATAGCATAAGCCAGCTGAACCTCACATTTTGTAGCAAGCTTTGCCGCAACAATATTTTTAGCAACATATCGTGCCGCATAAGCTGCTGAACGGTCAACCTTTGTAGGGTCTTTTCCTGAAAAAGCTCCGCCGCCATGCCTTGCATAGCCGCCATAAGTATCAACTATAATTTTTCTTCCTGTTAAACCACTGTCGCCCTGTGGGCCACCAATCACAAATCTTCCTGTCGGGTTTATAAAAAACTTTGTTTTGTCGTCCATCAATTCGGCAGGAATTACAGGAGCAATAACCTTTTCAATGATATCCTTGCGAATCTGGTCAAGTGTAACAGCGGCATCATGCTGAGAAGATACAACCACAGTATCAATTCTTACCGGCCTGCCATCGTCATATTCAACAGTTACCTGTGTTTTGCCGTCTGGCCTCAGATATTCAAGCGTTTTGTTTTTTCTTACCTCTGTCAGTTTTAAGGCAAGCTTATGTGAAAGGGAAACAGGCAAAGGCATAAGCTCTTCTGTTTCGTCACAGGCAAAGCCGAACATCATTCCCTGGTCGCCTGCTCCGATATCGAGGGCGTTTTCCTCCCTGCCTTCAAGGGCATTGTCAACACCCATCGCTATGTCAGAAGACTGCTTGTTTAGAGTTGTGATAACAGCGCAGGTGTAACCATCAAAGCCGTATTTTGCCCTGTCATAACCAATATCAAGGATAACCTCACGTGCTATTGCAGGGATATCAATGGTTGCGCAGGTTGTGATTTCGCCCATTATCATAGCCATGCCTGTTGCACAACACGTCTCACACGCTACCCTTCCCATAGGGTCCTGTTCAAGAATAGCATCTAACACAGCATCTGAAATCTGGTCGCAGATTTTGTCAGGATGACCCTCGGTTACAGATTCAGAAGTAAATAGTTTTTTTGTCATATTAATCCTCCTTAAAAAATTAAAAGCCAACACAAATAGAGTGTTGGCTTGCTTCTTTATTTTTTAAAAAATCAAACCCTCATCTCTCGGAAATTCCGCAGGAATTAGCACCTTTTTCGCTTTCGCAATTAGGTTGCCGGGCTTCACAGGACCAGTTCCTCAGCCACTCTTGATAAGGTATGTAATTGTAATTTATAATATACACTATTAGTAGTGTTTTGTCAACACCTGCTATTGTATAAAAAGTTTTAATAATATATTGCTATTTTCCTGTTATTCTCATTTTAATTGACCTTTTCAAATCCTTTAACGCGTCATTGAATTTTTCTGATTTTGCTCTCGGATTTGCTCTTAACAGTGCTTTTTTATAAAAAGAAAGCTTGTCAATAATAAGCTGCCTTTCGTGGCTCAGCTTTGCTATTCGCTCCTTTAAAACATGAGCTTTTTCTGAATTGATGATTGTCTGCAACACAAGGCTTTCAACTTCGTTTTTGATTTGTGTCATCCTGACGAGAATGTTCTTAACATCAAGTGCAGTTTTAACTGAATATACCATATCTGCCAAGAAAACCAATGAAATTAATATTATTCCTGTGAGAACTGCCGTATCATTAATAACCATAATAATTTTATCAGCTAAATAATGTATCTGGAAAACGAGCAGCAACGATAGAAATCCCCAGAACATACTTGAAAGCAGGCTTATTTTCCCCTGAAAATTAAATTCAAAATGTGAATAATCCCAGTACTTAACCTTAAAAATACCTTCCATTACGGTGCCGGTTAGAAATTCAAGGATAGTACAGCTAATTGCACCCGATAAATAGACAAGGGTAGGGTTATCCTGAAACGGCAATGTAGAAAACAAAATAGTAATTGCCCCAAGGCCATACAAAGGCAGCAAAGGCAGCCTTAAAAACCCTCTGTTCACAAATTTTCGTTCAGTTATAGAAACAATGGTTGATTCAATTATCCAGCCAAAAAAACAATATAAATAGAAAAAAGCAATCCAGTCAGCAAAACTGTATCTCAACTAAATCCCCTCTTATTTCAAAGTGATTTAATTCTACCATAATATAGCTTTTATGACAACTGTTTTAACAAAAATACATAATCTCACCAGAAGGGAATCTTCTTGTTATTTCTGATTTCAAGAATTCCTCTCCGTCATCCCTTATATTTTGCCTGTACCAATATTTACCCCTGCCTCTCCCTACCATGAACTCCTTTGAATATAGCTCGGGTGCATGTGGAAAAGCCTCATTATTAATAGCACGATGGACATAACTATATGTCATGAAAATAACCTCGATAAACATTTTATCCTTAACCTTTTGTGACAGGTTTGCCTCTAAAACATCAAGCAGCTGCGAATATTTTTTCTTCCAATCGTCCACCATGATTACCGGTGCTATAAGCAATCCTATTGTATAATCAGCCTCTGCCATTTTGTTCAAGGCTTCTATTCTGTTCAAAAGATGTGAGGTCCCAAGCTCAATAGTATTGATAATTTCCTCTGGGTTAACACTCATTCTGAACACTGTTTTGCCCTTATGGTCAAGGTTTAGCAACGGCTCTACCATCTCAAATTTTGTGGGGAATGTCAGCCTGCCCCTGCCTGTTCGTGCAAACTCTTCTATAACAATGGGCAGATTTCCTGAAACTGTGTTTTCAAGGATAAGGTCGCTGTTGCTGCCTATTTCAAAGGTTAGCGGTGCTGTGCTTTTTCTTGAAAAAGCTGTTAGCTTGTCAAGCATTTCCTCACGATTTGCAAAAAGCCTAAGATATGCGCACTTGTTATAGTTGCATACAAGATAGCAATACAGGCACATTGCAATACAGCCCGAGGATGTCCAGGGCACTAAAAAATCAGAGCTTTTAAAATTAGGAGTATACTTGTGAGTTTTACGTATTCCTAAAATAAGGCTTTGCTTCATAACTGCAAATTCTCTGTTTTCCTTGCTTCTCATTTCGGGAATATTATTGTGATTGTCAATCAAAATCCATTCCTTATCCTTGTATTTTTCCTTTAACTGCTTGCCTGTGCTGTATTCAAGGGCTTTTTCTTCGTAATATATTTTCTGCGGGAACATTAGTCACATCACCTCAAATATATTTTATACAACAATTGTTCTGTTAAACTGAAACTACTATATTAAATTTTGGAATTAGAGTTTATTTCGTTTTTCCAAGCTTGAATTTTATTGATTAGTTAATCATATAATAAAATGATTAACGGCAGGAGATGTTTTTATGAAAAATATTAAATGGGCACAACTTATTTTAAGTATTATTATAAGCCTTAGTGTTGGTGGACTATCAGGATTTTTAACAAGCAACAATATGGATACATACAAAAAATACCATCTACCAATGCTGGCGCCTCCCGGCTTTGTTTTTCCTGTTGTATGGACTATATTGTTTATTCTTATGGGAATTTCAGCATATATTGTTTTAAACTCAACAGCATCAAATAAAGAAAAAGCCAATGCGCTGTTCCTATATGGTTTACAGCTTGTTATAAATTTTTTATGGCCTTTGATATTTTTTAAATTTGAACTTGTTTTTTTAGGTTTTTTATGGATATTGTTGTTATTAGCCGTAGTAGCTTTTATGATAGTCAGTTTTTACAAAATAAATCCGTTATCAGCATATCTTCAGATACCATATTTTTTGTGGCTTTTATTTGCAGCATATCTTAATATTGGTATTTATGTTTTAAATAAATAAAAAATAAAAAATATAAATAAAGCTCCGTATTATTTATAAACATATGATTATAATATTTGTATCGGGCATTTATTATAATTAAAAATTTAAATATTTTAGAATGATGGGAGTTTTTAAAATGAAGAAATTTATACTATCTGTTTTGGCAATAATGCTTGCAGCTTTTATGCTTGCAGGGTGCGAAAATATAAACGAAAGCTCTGTTGCTGATACTTCTATGCAAGAAGACATGACTGACACAAGCATGACAGATGAAAACAGTGGCGAAATAACAAGTGGAACTGAGAACACAGATTATTTAAGCAGTAATATAGATAGTGCGCTTGAATAATAGTAATTAAATTTTTCAGTGCTAATTATAATACCAAACTAATAAATAATTTTCAAAAAGGGGTAACATATGTTATCCCTTT
>QKDG01000076.1 GCA_003246805.1 Clostridia bacterium
TGATTTTGCTGCAAAAATAGTTGAGCTTGCGGGCATTAAGGCAATAGTAAATCCATGCTCTACCGATGAATTTCCACGCCCTGCTAAACGTCCGGCTTATTCATCCCTTGACAATTTAATGTTCAGGGCGACAGTCGGCGATGAATTCAGGCAATGGGAAGAAGCATTAAAATATTTTATTGAAAATTACAAGGAGAATTAATATGAAGATAATAGTAACCGGCGGTGCAGGCTTTATTGGTGGGAATTTTGTTCACTATATGCTTAAAAAATACAGCGATTACAGAATTATCTGCGTTGATTCACTGACATATGCTGGGAACATGGAAACTCTGGCGCCTGTAATGGATAACGAGAATTTCAGATTCGTTAAAGCTGATATTACAGACAGGGATGCGATAAACAAGCTTTTTGAAGAAGAGCATCCTGATATTGTGGTTAACTTTGCGGCAGAAAGCCACGTTGACCGTTCGATTGAAAACCCTGGTGTTTTCTTGAACACAAATATAATGGGAACACAGGTGCTGATGGATGCTTGCCGTAAATACGGAATTGTCAGATATCATCAGGTATCAACAGATGAGGTTTATGGTGATTTGCCACTTGACAGGCCTGACCTTTTCTTTACAGAAACACATCAAGCCCGTATTCAGCATCAAAGGCAAGTGCTGATTTGCTTGTTCAGGCATATCACAGAACATTTAAATTGCCTGTAACAATTTCACGTTGTTCAAACAACTATGGGCCTTATCACTTTCCTGAAAAATTAATTCCGCTTATGATTGCTAATGCATTGAACGACAAGCCACTACCGGTTTACGGCAAGGGCGAAAATGTTCGCGACTGGCTATATGTTGAGGACCACTGCCGTGCTATTGATTTGATTATTCACAACGGCAAGGTAGGCGAGGTTTACAATATCGGTGGGCACAACGAGATGAAGAATATCGATATCGTTAAAATAATTGTTCACGAGCTTGGCAAAAGTGAGGATTTGATTACTTATGTTACCGACAGGGCAGGCCATGATATGAGATATGCAATCGACCCTACAAAAATCCACAACGAGCTTGGCTGGCTGCCTGAGACAATGTTTGCTGATGGTATCAAAAAGACAATAAACTGGTATCTCGAAAACAAGGAATGGTGGGAAAACATCATCAGCGGTGAGTATCAGGATTATTATATAAATATGTATGGGGATAGATATCAGGATTATTATATAAATATGTATGGGGATAGATAGGCAAATTATCTACTATTACTTAAAAATGGCGGAAAAAAGATTTTAAAATGAGGATAATAATATGAAAAAATACAATATAGCTCAAAAAGGAATATTTATTGCAAAAAAGTGCAGTATTTATTGTTTTTCATTTAAATGAATAAATATATTAGCTTTGTGCACCGCAGTCTTGCTTGAAAAGGGTAATGTTTGAGAGAATGTAAACCAATAGTTAATTGCAGGGAATTTATAATTGTTTTATAAATTCAAGAAAGAAGTGAACAAATGAATTCAACTTATAACAACTATTTTTTTAATGAATTTTATGCTGAAAATGGTGGAGGAAATTATACTGACAGAAGTAAATGGATACCATTTTTTTCACATGTGGCTGATGAAATAATAAAAAAATTTGCTCCTAAAACAGTGCTTGATGCAGGATGCGCAATGGGGTATCTTGTTGAGGCTTTAAGGGGGAGAAATGTTGAAGCTTACGGAATAGATGTTTCAGAATACGCAATAAGCAATGTTTGTGAAGATATAAAGGGTTACTGTGCTGTTAGTTCAATAACGGAAAAATTGCCTGAAAATTTTCCTCAAAAATATGATTTGGTCGTGACAATTGAGGTTTTAGAGCACTTATTCCCAGAAGACGGCGCAATAGCTATAAAAAATTTGTGCAGTTATAGTGACACAATTATTTTTACTTCAACACCAGATGACATTGATGACAAAACACATTACAATGTACAAAGGTCAGAGTATTGGTGCAGAGAGTTTGCCAGACACTCTTATTTCAGGGATTTGGTTCAACCAATGGATTTTATCTGCAATTGGGCAATGCTGTTTAAAAAGCAAAGCATAATTGAAAATGTAATATTTGATTATGAAATCAATATGCGAATTGAAAGAGCAAGAAATGAAAAAGCGTTACAGAACAATAAAGAAATAGAAGCATTGAATATTGACAAGCAGGAACTAAGTAGAAAAATTGAAGTGTTGGATGCTGAAAAAAAAGAATTATTAACTAAAACTTCTTTGTGTAGTTCTCAAAAGGACAAGCTAATAGAAAAAATAGAATTATTAAAAGATGAGTTAAATGCTGTTAATACATCTTATCAGGTAATAAATAATGCATATCATAGTGTAGTAAATTCACGCTTTTGGAGGTTTACAAAACCTATTAGAAAATTTAACTATTATTTAAAACGAGTAATAATGGCATTCCCTGTCACAAGGTATTTAGCAAAAATATTTTTGTCAGTAAAACGAAACGGGTTAAAAAATACTTTGAAAAAAATCAAGGCAAAACTATTCAAGAAAACTGATAAACTAACAAAAAGGGAATTAGACCTACAAAGAAAAACAAAGTTTGACAAGAATATAAAATTCAGTATAGTTGTTCCATTATATAATACACCG
>QKDG01000118.1 GCA_003246805.1 Clostridia bacterium
GATGGAGTGCTATCGGCATTTTTTTAAAAATATGTCAACATTTCTATTATATTGCATGATGAACTGGTTTTCAACCAGTTTTTTTAATATTTTTAATTTAGAAGTTAAAAGCGTATGTTTTTTTAACAAAAACGCTTTAATTAATTCAGAATGGAGTTTTATTATGAAACAGTTTAAAGTAGGTATTATTGGTGCAACAGGTATGGTAGGCCAGAGATTTTCAATCTTGCTTGAAAATCATCCTTGGTTTAAAGTAACAACAGTTGCTGCTTCGCCACGTTCTGCCGGTAAAACACTAAAAGAAGCTATTGGTAACAGATGGGCTATGCAAAAACCAATGCCAAAGGATATAGAAAACCTTGTAGTTTTGGATGCTACTGCTGATATTGAAAAAATCGCTGCTGATGTTGACTTTGTTTTCTGTGCTGTTGATATGAAAAAGGACGAAATAAAAGCACTTGAAGAAGCGTATGCAAAGGCTGAATGCCCTGTTATCTCAAACAACTCAGCCCACAGGGGAACTGCTGATGTTCCTATGATTATTCCTGAGGTTAACGATGACCACGCTGAAATTATCAATGCTCAAAAAACAAGGCTTGGCACAAAACGTGGTTTTATTGCCGTAAAATCAAACTGCTCTATTCAGAGCTATGTCCCTGCTATTCATCCGCTTATGAAATTTGGAGTTAAAAATATTTTAGCCTGCACATATCAGGCAATTTCTGGCGCCGGAAAAACCTTTGATACATGGCCTGAAATGGTTGATAATCTAATCCCGTTTATTGGTGGAGAAGAAGAAAAATCAGAGCAGGAGCCATTAAAGGTATGGGGCAAAATTGATGGCGACAAAATCGTTAACGCCTCAACCCCTTCTATCACAACACAATGCTTGAGAGTCCCCGTTTCTGATGGCCATACTGCGGCTGTTTTTGTAAGCTTTGAAAACAAGCCTGCAAAAGAAGAAATCAAAAAGCTATGGAGTGAGTTCAAGGGTGCCCCACAGGAGCTTGATTTGCCATCTGCTCCAAAGCAGTTCTTAAATTATTTTGAAGAGGATAACCGCCCTCAGGCAAGGCTTGACAGAGATATGGAAAACGGAATGGCTGTTTCTCTTGGCAGACTACGTGAGGATTCACAATTTGATTATAAATTTGTTTGTTTATCACATAACACTGTTCGTGGTGCTGCTGGTGGTGCTGTTTTAATGGCTGAGCTGCTTGCCGCTAAGGGCTTTTTAGACTAATCGACTTTTTAAAGGAGGGTTAATTGTGAAAAATACAATTTTCACTGGTGCCGGCGTTGCTATAATCACCCCTATGAACAATGACGGCAGCATTAATTATAATAAGCTTGGTGAGCTTATTGATTTTAATATTGAAAACGGGACACAGGCGATTATTATCTGTGGAACAACCGGCGAATCTTCAACAATGACTGATGATGAGCATAAGGAATGTATCCGCTTTGCTGTTGAAAAAGCTGCTAAGCGTGTTCCTGTTATTGCGGGAACAGGTAGCAATGATACAAGCTATGCAATTTCACTTTCAAAAGAGGCTGAGGAGCTTGGAGCTGACGCTCTTTTGCTTGTTACCCCATATTATAATAAAACCTCGCAAGCTGGGCTGATTGCACATTTCAACGCTATTGCTGACAGCGTTGATATCCCTATTATTTTATATAATATACCAGGGCGTACTGGCATTAATATTGCAATAGATACTTATGTTGAGCTTGGAAAGCATAGAAATATTGTAGCTGTTAAAGAAGCAAGCGGTAACATCAGCTATCTTGCACAGCTTGCTGCTGCTTGTTCTGATACTCTTGACATATATTCAGGAAATGATGATATGATTGTTCCTGTAATGTCACTTGGAGGAAAGGGAGTTATTTCTGTTCTTTCAAACTGTATGCCAAAGGAAACAAATGAGATTTGTCAGCTTTGCCTTGACAATGACTTCCACAAGGCTACTGCACTTGCATTAAAGCTAATGGAATTCACAAATAATCTGTTTATTGATGTAAATCCTATACCAGTTAAAGAGGCTTTGAATCTTATGGGAATGAATGCAGGCCCTTGCAGAATGCCTCTTGTTCCTCTATCTGACAAAGCAAGAGATGCTTTAAAATCCTCAATGCAAAAAATACAACTTATATAAGGATGTGAATATATGACCAACATTGCTATATGCGGTTGCAATGGAAGAATGGGGAAATTCGTCTACGAATTTGTTACCGAGCGCGATGATTGCAGGGTAGTTGCTGGTATTGATATGAACACTGCAAAATATGCCGATTTTGACGTTGTAGCTTCCCCCGATGAATTGCCTGTTAAGCCTGATGTAATTATTGATTTTTCTCATCCTTCTTTACTCAACTCATTGCTTTCCTATTGCCTTACAAACGGTGTTCCTATTGTTTTTGCCACAACAGGATATTCAGAGGAACAGATTCAAACAATTAAAAGTGCGGCTGCGCAGATTCCTGTTTTCTTTACTTTCAATATGTCGCTTGGTATCAATCTGCTTGTGGAGCTGGCAAAAAAAGCTACTGCTGTATTAGGAAATCAATACGATATTGAAATAGTTGAAAAACACCATAACCAAAAGATTGATGCACCGAGTGGCACAGCTCTTATGCTTGCTGATGCTATAAATTCTGTTTTGGATAACAATATGAACTATATGTATGACCGTCATTCTCAAAGAAAAAAGAGAGATAAAAAGGAAATTGGCATACATGCTGTTCGTGGGGGAACAATTGTTGGTGAGCATGAAATTATTTTTGCTGGTCATCATGAGATTATTACTCTTTCTCATTCTGCGGCATCGAGAGAGGTATTTGCTACTGGTTCAATAAATGCTGCAGTGTTCCTGAAAGATAAGCCTGCCGGTTTATATTCAATGTCTGATTTAGTATAGAATAAAAGCCTGTATTAATCATACAGGCTTTTAGCATTGTTTAATACTTATTGTTTTTTTGGAGGATAGAGAATAAAATGAGCATTGTTACCTTTAAATATATTAAGGAAAATGAGGAAATCAACACCTATATCACTCAGGCTGACAGGGCATTGAAGGAGCTTGGCTATACTGAGCATTCATTTGCTCACGTCAATATTGTTGCTGAAAATGCCGGCATGATTCTTCACACGCTCGGATATTCTGACAGAACTGTTGAGCTTGTAAAAATTGCGGGATATATGCACGATATCGGCAACGTAATAAACAGAGTAAACCACGCTATAAGCAGTGCTAATATGGCTTTCAGGCTACTTGATAAAATCAACGTGCCTGCTGACGAAATATCGCAGATTATAACTGCTATCGGGCATCACGATGAGGGTACTGCTGTTCCGCTCAGCCCTATGTCTGCTGCTTTGATACTTGCTGATAAAACTGATGTAAGGCGTTCGCGTGTTCGCAATACTGAGCTTACAAGATTTGATATTCACGACAGAGTTAATTATGCCGCCGAAAAATCAAGCATGCATTTTAATTCTGATAATACTTCTCTTGTGATGGATTTGACTATCGACACTGACATTTCTTCTGTTATGGAGTATTTTGAGATTTTTCTTGAAAGAATGTTATTGTGTAAACGTTCTGCTATGTATCTTGGTGTTAAATTCAAATTCAATATCAACGGTTTGAAAATGATGTAAAACAAAAACAGGTGGAACAATTCCACCTGTTTTTCTATGTGAATAATCATTTTTAACGCTTGTTTGAGCATAAAATACAGGGGCTTTGCGGTCGCCCCCGTACCCCTTCGCATCAAAAATCATAGTTCTTCAACACTCTGACAGGTGGAATTATTCCACCTGTTTATTATTTTATATTATCTCAACCCCGCCATAATGAGGTGTGCAAACCTCAACAAAGCTGTAACCGTCATAAAAAGCCTCAGCACATTTTGTTGCTTGCTTTTTCTTTTCGAAAATCCCATAAACCGCTGAACCGCTGCCACTCATTAAAGCGCCCATCGCACCAGCTTTAAGCATAGTATCCTTGATATTTTTAATCTCGTCACTATCAACTGCAAATTCAAGCTCATTAAACAATAGGCTTGATATTATTTCAATATCCTGCATTGCGATTGCGGCTATCATATCATCAAATTTTGATGTCCTGTTTATTTCAAGGGTATCATATTTTTTGTATGCTTCTGGTGTGCTGATATTCAAATCTGGCTTAACTATCAATATGTAACACTCCGGAATGTTAGGAATCTGATTTAGAATATCCCCTACTCCCTCGGCAATTACTGTTCCGCCCATAATACAAAACGGCACATCAGCACCTATCTTTGCAGCAATATCACAAAGCTCATCATTTGAAAGCCTTGTATCAAGCAGCTTGTTAAGTGCTACTATTGTTCCTGCTGCATTTGAGCTCCCCCCTGCCAGCCCTGCCATTGCCGGAATATTCTTGATAATAGAAATATCAATTCCAACTGGCTCAATTTCAAGCTGGTCAAAAAAAGAGATTGCAGCTTTATACGCTAAATTCCTGCTATCAGACGGGATGTTGACATTGTCACAGAAAATCCTTATCTGGTCGCACTCATTGCGTTCAATAGTTATTTCATCAAAAACCGAAACCGTCTGCATTATTGTTTTTACAAAATGATAACCGTCATATCTTTTCCCTAAAATATCAAGAGATAAATTAATCTTGGCCGGCGTTCGGACGGATACAGAGTCTTGCATTTTGAATTATCACTCCTAATAATTATTTAATGTTTTTTATATCGGATAAAAAATCTTCTATTCTGCATATTGCTTCTCGAAGATGGTTAAGAGAATAAGCGTAGGATACCCTTATGTAGCCCTCACCGCATTCTCCAAAAGCATTGCCGGGAACAACTGCTACCTTTTGCGAAAAAACAAGCTTCTCACAAAATTCTTCACTTGTAAGCCCTGTACTCTTTATTGAAGGAAAAACATAAAAAGCTCCCTCAGGATTAAAGCATTCAAGCCCTATTCGATTGAAGTTGTCAACCAGAAAGCGACGTCGCATATTATATTCATTAACCATTTTTTTAACATCTGCATCGCAATTGTTCAAAGCCTCAATAGCAGCATACTGGCTTGTTGTGGGAGAAGACATTATTGCATACTGGTGAATTTTTAACATATGCTTTAAAATCTCATTCGGCCCTGCTACATACCCAAGCCGCCAGCCTGTCATTGCAAATGCCTTTGAAAAGCCGTTAATCATTATTGTTCTTTCACGCATTCCGTCTATGCTTGCTATTGATACGTGCTTGTCACCGTATGTAAGCTCTGCATAAATCTCATCTGAAATAACAATAATGTTGGTGTCCCTTAAAACCTCAGCAATTTCTTCAAGATGTTCCTTTCTCATAACAGCACCGGTTGGATTGTTTGGGAAAGGCAAAATCAACAACTTTGTTTTTGGTGTGATTTTTTCACGAAGGTCTTTTGCTGTAAGCCTGAAATCATCTTCAATTTTCGTCATTAAAGGAACAACAGTACCCCCTGTCAGCTCAACAATTGGTGAATAGCAAACAAAACACGGCTCAACAACAAGAACCTCATCGTCTTTTTCAACAATGCTGCGGATAGCTAAATCAATAGCCTCCGACCCACCGACGGTTACAATTATTTCATCCTGAACGTTATATTTAACGCCAATTTTATTTTCAGTATATTTTGAAATCGCCTGCCTTAGCTCAATCAAACCGGAATTAGCGGTATATACTGTTTTGCCTTTTTCAAGGGATGTAATTGCTGTTCTTCTTATACTCCATGGGGTATGAAAATCAGGCTCGCCAACTCCGAGTGAAATAACACCTTCAATTTGCTGAGCAATATCAAAAAATTTACGTATCCCCGATGGCTTAAGCTTAAATGCCGATTTAGAAACCACCTTATCATAATCAATCACGGGGAAACATAGCCCCTTTCATCAACCTCAGGGTCAAAAAGGACAATACCCTTATCCTTGTATCGTTGAAGTACAAAATGTGTTGCAGTCGAAAGAACTCCAGCAAGCCTTTGTGATACAAATAGCGCTATTTCACGAAGTGATGTTCCCCTAATTGTTACAGCAAGGTCATACGCACCCGACATTAACGAAACACCTTCAACCTCTTCATACTGCATAACTGTTTTTGCAAGGTCATCATAGCCGTATTCTGCTTTTGGTGTAACCTTTAACTCAATAAATGCTATCACGCAATCCTTGCAGATAAGCTCTTCATTAAATATTGCACTATATCCTTTTATAATACCATTTTTTTCATATTCCTTTATTGCAGCAGCGACTTCTTCTTCTGTTTTGCCAAGCATTACCGAAAGCTCGTGATTTGAAAGCCGTGCATTTTGCTTTAAAAGTTCCAGTAAGGAATCCATATTACGCCTCCTGATAAATTATACAGTGTAATTATACTACTATAATTATTTTTTTTCAAGTAATATT
>QKDG01000126.1 GCA_003246805.1 Clostridia bacterium
CCCCCACAAACACCTTGTTTATTTCTAATTTAAAATATAGAAAAGACTTTTAGAAAAAGTTAAAAGCAGTGGTGAAATTACGCCACTGCTTTTTTATGTATGCTATTCTTTGATAATTTCAGCATCTGGTGCATTCGCCTTAACGCTTTCAATTCCGTTAATGCAGCCTGCCTTGCTGGTATACCCCTCAGAAGCAAGAATTTTTTCGCCATTCTTTGCATTCAGGCGGAATCTGAATTCCCCTGCTTTATCGATATAAAGCTCAAATTTTGGATTTGAAATGCTCTTAAAGCCTTCTTTGGTCTGATCCTCAATATCTGCAACAGAATTTTTCTTCACGCTATCTATTCCGTTTGTACAAGCGGCTAATGAAGAATAAACCTCAGATGTTCCGATAACCTCACCGTTATTTGCTTTTAAATCAAATTTTATCCCTGTCGGCACCTGCTTGATAACAAATTTTCCCATATTATATCCTCCTTTTTTATTCATACTAACATTATTATAAAAAAATGTCAATTATTTTAAGTAATATTTTCTAAATATTCAGTCCAGATATAACAGTTCTGCCTCTTTGTCAATCAATTCCTCAGGCATTTCTCCTATTCCCCATCCGGAGGTTGTTGTCTCAACGTAATAATAGCGTATACCGTTATCCTCAAAATAATAGCCTTCCATATCCTCAGCCCCTTGAATTCCTACACCCATATGGTCATCAAACATAACCATAACTGTTCCATATCCGGTTTCCCTTATTAATGATGATAATAATATGCTACTGTCTTCGCAGTCACCACCCTCATCATACAGGGTTTCAAGCGGGAATTTAGGATATTCATCATAACCCGTTCCAATTATGTCAGAAACATATTCCAATGACTGTACAAAGGTTATCATAAGGCAGATAATGTCATAATCAGTATATCCATAGTTTTGGCCTTCCTCAAAAAAAGTATCTGCAATTCCCCCTACCCATTCATCGTCATATGTATCAGTAACAAAATAAGAATAGCTGTTTACCAGGCTAGCTCGGTCCATTTGCTTATAATAATCATATGATTCATACGGAATATCAAGTGAATATGTCCATTCCTCATCATTATATTCCCATGTAAAGCTTACGTTTTTATCACCTTTGTCTGAAATTGCTGGCAACTGGGGAACTTCTGTTGTGATGCTTTGGCTACTTTCTTCTGAAAATATGTCATTTTGCGACGTGACAATTTCATTTCTGTACGAGAAGTCCCCAGCGTCATTATCAAAATCGAATTCGTAAATACACCCTGAAAAAGCAACTGATACATACATGACAACTACAAGAATAACAGTTTTTTTAATTTTGTTTTTAAAATACGCAAAACTGCTTTTCATATTAAGTACCCCCTGTTTGAAAAATTTTCTAATAAAATTATATCAGCTAAATGGTGTCAATGCAACTGAGTCCATGCCCTTATCAGAAGAATTTATTTTTTGACTGAATATACATACCAATATCATATTTACATAGTATAAAAAGAATAAGGGTTTCATAATTATTTTTATGCAAATTAAAGGAGTGTAAATAATGCTTAATATCAAAAAATGTGCTGTAATTGGTTGTGGAGCAGTGGGTGCATCAACTGCTTTTTCTCTGCTGCAATGTGGGCTTTTTTCTGAAATTGTACTGATTGACGTTAATACAAAAAAAGCAGAAGGCGAGGCACTTGATTTGAATCATGGGGTACCGTTTGTTTTCCCTACAAAAATATATTCGGGGAGCTATAAGGACCTTTCTGACTGCTATCTTATCATTATTACGGCAGGTGGGGCACAAAAGCCTGACCAGACACGAATTGACCTCGTCAAACAAAACACGAGCATTTTTAAATCAATTATTCCAGAGATAACACGTTATAATAACGAGGGTATACTCCTTGTTGTTGCTAACCCTGTTGATATACTGACTTACGTTGCCTATAAGCTATCCGGTTTCCCTTCTGGAAGGGTGTTTGGCTCAGGCACAGTGCTTGACACAGCACGTTTAAAATATGTTCTTGGCCAACACTTGAAGGTTGACAGCCGAAGTGTTCACGCTTTTATAATAGGTGAGCATGGTGACAGTGAGTTGCCTGTATGGAGCAGCGCAAATATTTCCGGTGTTGACCTTGAAGGCTTCTTTCAAACGGTTGATAACTCTTATGATAAAAATATTCTGGATAAAATATATACCGATGTGCGTGACAGTGCCTATGAAATCATCGAGAAAAAAGGTGCAACATTCTATGCTATTGCAATGGCTGTTACAAGAATAGCACAGGCACTTATAAACAACGAGCATTCTGTGATGCCCGTTTCGTGCCTTATAGAAAATCATTACGGAATAAATGATGTATATCTGGGCATCCCGGCTATTGTCGGCCAGTGCGGAATTGAAAAGGTGCTTGATATTCCCCTTAATGAAAAGGAAAAGGGAAAGCTCATTTCTTCATCTCAAAAGCTGAAGGATATTATTGCACAGCTTGATATATAATTTTAACTGCTGTATATTGTATAGCAATGTTAAAATAAGTAAGTTTATAGTTGGCAATGTCATGCTACGAATGATTGATTATTTAAATTTTCAAGTATAAACATGTGTTTTAGCAAGGGAGTCCCCATTTGATTAAAAAAAATAATTTTCTCCCAGCAAATTAAAGCTGTTTTTGTTAAATTCCAGAATTCCCTCATCCCTCATTTTGCAAAGCTCTTTTGACATTGCACAACGGTCAACCGATAAATAATCTGCAAGCTCCTGCCTGTTAAAATGAATTTCAAAGCTATTATTGTTCTTTCGTTTTGCCTCATGCAGCAAAAAAGCCATCAACTTTTCTCGTATTGAGCGTTTTGATGTAAACTCTAACTTCCTGCTTAGCAATATGTTTTTCTCAGCAACAACTTTAAGCATATTGAAAATAAGCTTTGTATGGAAAATACAGGTGTTTGAGCAGGTTGTTATAATTTTTCTGTAATTTATAAGCATAATATTACTGTCGCTGATAGCAACGGCACTAACAGGGTATTTTACTGTTCCCGCACAGGCAAATGCCTCGCCAAACAATCCACCATCTGAAACAGATGATAATATATTGCGGTTCCCATAATAATCATTTGTAATTATCTGAACAGAACCTGATAAAACTACTCCAACATATTCAACAGTATCCCCCTCGTTAAAAATAACTGAGCCTGCTTTATAGCTTTCATTCTTTGAGGACAAGCATTTTAAAAGAGATGGTATGTTATCTTCTTCAATTCCTTCAAATAAAGAAACATTTTTTAAAATTTCAATATATTTTTCCACTAAAAATCCTTTCCGTTGCATTTGCAACATACTTTTTGATTTCATTATATTATAATAAACACATGAAGTCAAGAAATAACAATTTTAATTATAAATCGGAGGTTTAAAAATGGTAAGAAAAATTATAAAAATCAATGAAGAAAAGTGCAACGGCTGTGGCCTTTGTGCAAGTGCCTGCCACGAGGGAGCAATAGGAATGATTGACGGAAAGGCTAAGCTTTTGCGTGATGATTATTGTGATGGCCTCGGCAACTGTCTCCCGGTTTGCCCGACAGGTGCTATATCATTTGAAGAGCGTGAAGCTCTTGAATTTGACGAAGTTGCAGTAAAAGCAAACCAACAGGTTAACCAGCCACAAAGCCTTGCCTGCGGTTGCCCTGGCAGCCAGTCAAAGGTTTTAAAGCATTCTGATTTTGAAGAAAGCGAAAGCACATCTGCAAAGCCGGCAAAAAGCGAGCTTATGCAGTGGCCTGTTCAGATTAAGCTTGTGCCTGTAAACGCACCTTATTTTAACGGAGCAAACCTGCTGGTTGCTGCTGATTGTTCAGCTTTTGCTTACGGCGATTTTCATAACAAGTTCATTAAAAATCATGTTACTATTATCGGTTGCCCAAAGCTTGACGAGGGTGACTATACCGAAAAACTGACTGCAATTATTAAAAGCAATGATATCAAGAGCGTAAAAATCGTACGAATGGAAGTCCCATGCTGTGGTGGTATAGAGTTTGCAGCAAAAAGAGCATTACAAAACAGCGGTAAGTTTATCCCCTGGCAGGTTATAACTATATCAACAAATGGTGAAATTTTAGAATAGGGAGGTTTTTATATGGGTATTATTAAAAATATTGAGCAGGAGAAGATTTTATCCCTTGCAGGGAAGATAAGTGTTATGCCCGGGCAGATTGTCAGCAAAACCTTAGTTCAAAACAAATCAGTCAGCCTAACACTTTTTGCCTTTGACAAAGGCGAGGAAATCGGCTCACACGATTCTGAGGGCGATGCAATGGTGACAGTGCTTGAAGGCGTAGGCTCATATACTATTGAAGGCAAGGTATATATTCTAAACGCGGGCGAAACACTAATAATGCCGGCTAAAAAGCAACATTCAGTATATGCTGAGGAAAGCTTTAAAATGCTTTTGACTGTTGTTTTCCCGGCAAATAATTAATGGAGGAAGAAAAAATGGGAGAAATGTTTTGTTTTCAGTGCCAGCAAACTGCTCATAACACAGGTTGTGAGGGAAAGGCAGGCGTTTGCGGTAAAAAAGCTGATACCGCTAATTTCCAGGATGAACTGACAGGGGCACTAATCGGGCTTTCACGAGCTGTAATTAAAAACAGCCCGACAGAATGCTCTGACAGGCTCATGCTTGAAGGGCTATTTACCACGATAACTAATGTAAACTTCAACAACGATACAATTAAAGAAATGATTAGGGAAATCAACGAGGAAAAGCATAAGCTATCAGCAGAGGTTCTTGAAAACTATGATATGAATAAGCTTTGGCTTGATAATGAGGATGTGCGTTCATTAAAATCACTTATTTTGTTTGGCCTTCGTGGTGTTGCCGCATACGCATATCATGCTTATGTTCTTGGATATACTGATAAGGAAATCAACAGCTTTTTCTATGAGGGATTGTCAGCAGTAAGCGAAAGCTGGGGTATGGATAAGCTTCTTCCACTTGTATTGAAGGTTGGCGAAATTAATCTCAAATGCATGGAGCTTCTTGACAAAGCTAATACCGAAAGCTACGGTAATCCTGTTCCTGCTACTGTTCCGTTGACTATTGAAAAAGGCCCGTTTATTGTTATCAGTGGCCATGATTTGCATGATTTAAAGCTTTTGCTTGAACAGACAAAGGATAAAGGAATAAATATTTATACGCATGGAGAAATGCTGCCTGCACATGGATATCCAAAATTAAAGGAATATCCACATTTAAAAGGAAATTTCGGTACTGCATGGCAAAGCCAGCAAACTGAGTTCCACAACATACCTGCTCCCGTTTTGTTCACAACAAACTGCCTTATGCCAGTAAGACAAAGCTATAGTGACAGAGTCTTCACAACTGCTGTTGTTTCATATCCTGAGCTTGTTCACATTGGCGAGGATAAGGATTTTACACCTGTTATAAACAAGGCGCTTGAATGTGGCGGCTATAAAGAAGATATGCCTATGACAGGAATAAATGGTGGAACAACTGTTACAACAGGCTTTGGGCACAATACAGTTTTATCTGTTGCAGATAAGGTTATTGACGCGGTTAAGCAGGGCGCTATCAAGCATTTCTTCCTGGTGGGTGGATGTGACGGTGCTGCCCCTGGAAGAAGCTATTATACTGAGTTTGTAAAGCAGACACCTGCGGACACGATTGTTCTTACTCTTGCTTGTGGTAAATTCCGTTTTAACGATTTATCTATTGGCGAAATTGGTGGTTTGCCAAGAATCATGGATATGGGGCAATGCAACGACGCATACAGTGCAATTAAGGTTGCTCTTGCTCTGGCTGAGGCTTTTGATTGTGGCGTAAACGACCTTCCGCTTACCCTTGTGCTTTCGTGGTATGAGCAAAAGGCTGTTTGTATTCTTCTTTCGTTATTATATCTTGGAATTAAGAATATCTACCTGGGCCCGACACTCCCTGCTTTTATCTCACCAAATGTTCTTAACTTTT
>QKDG01000021.1 GCA_003246805.1 Clostridia bacterium
TGCGGGAAAAGTAGTTTTTGTTGATGAGTTCAATGGTTTTTCCGCTGATGAATTTTCAATGCTTGAAGCTATTGTAAAAGAATGTGGGGATATAACATTCAGCCTTACAATAGGGAACGGCAATAATTCAAAAACAAAGATTTCGCCTTTTTCAAATGTTCTCATTACCGAGCAGCAGCTTGTTGATATGGCAAAATCTAAAAGTATTCCTGTTAGCTTTATCAGGTGTGATGAATGTGGTGTCAATAAGCCTGTGAGTATCAGGCATATCAGCAACAACATATTTTATCCTATAAAAAACAAATGTGATTCTAATAATGATGTCAGCATAATCTGTTGCAATGATATGTATGAGGAAGCCGAGTATATCTCTACCCAGATAAAAAGGCTTGTGTGTGATAAAGGATACAGGTACTCTGATATTGCTGTTATTTCAAGGCAGCTTTCAGATTATTACAGTATTATTCCCGATGTTTTTGAAAGATACGAGATACCGTATTTTCTGGATGCTCATCAGCCTGTTTCTCAAAAGGCATTGATTATCTATGTTGTTTCTATATTTGAAGTTGTAGAAACTAAAAGGTTCAATACAGAAAATATTTTGAAATACATAAAATCAACTCTCTCAAAATTCAATGATATTCAGGTGTCGTATATAGAGGATTATTGTTATCAATGGAATGTTAACGGAGATATGTGGCTCTCTGATTTTACAGCAAGGGTTGATAATTATAATAGCAGCGAAGATAAAGGCCTTGAAAAAATAAATAAAATAAGGCATGAAATAATCAAACCTTTACAGGAGTTCAAAACAGCTTGCCAGAACGCAACAGGCGAGCAGATTTGCCGTGCTTTTTATAACCTGCTTGATGATATCAGCTTGCCTGTTATAATATCAGACAGAATAAAAAACGGAGCAAACATAATCTCAGACGACGGTAATAAAGCAATTGAAATCGCAAGGGAAATCAAGCAGCTTTGGGGAGTGCTTATTTCTGCCATAAGGTCAATTTATGACACTATGAAAAACGAAATAATTACCTTAAAGGATTTTGCTGATATGTTAAAGCTCATGCTTTTTAAAGCTACTGTTTCTACACCTCCGCAAAAGCTTGATGCAGTTATAGTTGCAAGTGCAGAAAGGTCGAGGCTTGCTAATCCTAAGGTTGTTTTTGTAATAGGAGTAAACGAGGGGATAATGCCTTATAATGTTAAAGAAAACAGCCTTTTTACCGAAAAGGATAAGGATATATTAGAAAAATCAGGCATCAGAATTTCAAAAAATATTCTCTGGCGTTTATCGGAGGAACGTTTTATAGCATATCAGGCGTTGTCAGTAGCAATGCAAAAGCTGTATATTTCTTATCCCCTTGCTGATTTAACGGGTGGGGCACGGCGAATATCCCCCATTATAAAGCAAATAACAAGTATGCTTGGTGATGAAATAGTTATAACTGCATGGGAAAAACCATCAAGCTATTATTGCACAACACTTCATTCAACCTATTATAAATATATAGAAAACTGCAAAAAAAGCACAAGCGAAATACAAGCCTTTAAAAAAATATTGTTAAAGTTCCCTACATACAAAGAGAAAATAAATTTTCTTGAAAAAATACAAGAAAATCCTCAGCACTTGCTGATTTCACAAACAAGCAGGGAGATGTTTTTTAAAGATAACCTTAACATATCGCCAACAAGGTGCGACAAGTATTATAAATGCCCGTTTGATTTTTTCTGCAATCAGGGGCTAAGGCTAAATCCAGTAAAAAAGGTAGAAATCAATCCTCTTAACCGTGGCAACATTGTTCACGCTTGTCTTGAAAAAATAATGACCACAACAGTTGATAATAAAAAAATATATAATAATGCATTTATCAACCTGAATGAAGCCGATATCAAGAAAGCAATATCAGAATTCCTCATAGAATATAAGAACAAAGCACTTGGGGGAGATTTCGGGAAAACAAAGCGTTTTGATTTTATGTTCGGTATGCTTGAAGAGCTGATTTTTGATGTTGTGATTAATATACAGAATGAATTGAAGGCATCTGGTTTTTCGCCCGATAAGTTTGAATTTGATTTGTCTTATGAAAACAACAGATTTAAAATAGAACTTGAAAACGGTTTAATAATCAATTTGTCAGGCAAAATTGACCGTGTTGATGTTTGTGAAAAAGACGATAAAAAATTCGTGAGAATCATTGACTACAAAACAGGGCAGAAGGAACTCGATTTTGCAGATTTGTATAACGGTATCAATTTGCAGATGATACTTTATCTCATGGCATTAACAGAAAGTGATGGTAGCTATGAGCCTGCTGGTGCCCTATATATGCCGGCTGTATTTGTTGAGCCTGAAATTGAACGTGAATTTACTGCTGATAATAACGAACCTCAAAGTGACAATGGTGATGGAAAAGGCGACAAAATTATTAATGAAAAAAATAAGCAATTGAGAAGAAACGGACTAATAATTTCAATAACGGATGACGATTTATTGCAAAAGCTGACAGATAAAAAATATGTTAAGCTTAAAAAACTTAATAAAAGCAATACAACATTGCCACAAAGCTCTTATTATCAGTTGCAGGATTTTGCAAAGGACAAGCTTTTACAAATGGCAATTCGGCTTCAAAAAGGGGATATTTGTGCCACCCCGACAGGCAAGGAAAATTCTTTGCCATGCAAATATTGCGATTATTGGGCAGTCTGTGGCAATTATCCGCCAACCAATGCAAACGTTATAACAAAAGAGGATGGAAAGATACTCATGCAAAAAATCGGTCTTGAAGATGACGGGGGTGATGAAAATGGCAACTAACTGGACTGATGACCAGCTTTCAGCCATTACTACAACCGGCAAAGGGATAATCGTATCGGCGGCGGCAGGCAGCGGGAAAACAGCTGTTTTGATTGAAAGAACAATTCGTCTGCTTTGTGATGAGGAAAATAAGATACCTGCTGATAAATTGCTTGCGGTTACATTCACTAATGATGCCGCCTCACAAATGAGGGAAAAGCTTAACAATGCCTTAAATGCCAAAATAGAGCAAAACCCTGAAAATGAGTGGTTTATGCTACAACAAATGAAGTTGCAGATGGCGAAGATTTCTACCATAAATTCCTTTTGCCTTGAACTTGTTAAGAATAATATTCATCAGTTTGATATTTCAAGCGGGGTAAGAATTCTTGACGAAACCGAGTATTTTGTAATGCAGGAAAAGGCGATAGAGATAGTTTTAGAGAAAAATTATTCAGAAAAGCCCGATATGATGAAGTTCCTAAACAACTGCTTTTGTGTAGGAAACGATAAAAAGCTTATTGATATTTTAAAAGAGCTTTACAAGTTTTCAAGGTCGCTGCCGTTTAAAGAAAGCTGGTTTGACAATGCATTGGAAAGCTTTGATGAAAACAGCAAGATTTTTGGTGAATGGGAACGCATTGTTCTTGAAAATATTTATTCAAAGCTTTTGGCCGCAAAAAATATATATGTTGAGACAAATCGGCTTGCTTCTGCGTTGAGCTATCACAGCGCAACAAAGGAAATTATTCACAACGATTACATTAATTTTGAAACAGCAGAAAAGGTTATTAATAGTGGCGAGTGGGATTCAATTTTCTCAGAGCTTAAAAAAATTAAATTTTCAAGATTTTCATCAAAAGCTGATAAGAATGCACCTGATTCCCAGATAGAAAATGAAGTAATAGAGAAAATCAAGAAGCAACGAAATCAATACAAGGAGCTGTTGAATGAGCTTTCAGAAGCTTTGTGGTATTCAAGGCAGCAAATAAAAGAAGATATGACGCAAAGCAAGGAAGTATTGTCGAATTTGATTATTCTTCTTAATGATTTATGGGATGAATTATGGGAACAGAAGGTGCAGAAAAATGCAATTGATTTCAACGATGTTGAGTTGCTGTCAATTAAACTTCTATGTGAGGAAACCGAAAACGGCTACAAAAAAACACAGCTTGCAAAGGATGTTGTAAGCAATCAGGATTATCAGATAATATTAATTGATGAATTTCAAGATGTAAACAATTTGCAGGACCTTATTTTTAAAATGCTGTCAGATACTGATAACGATAAAATAATCGGAAGAAATATGTTTGTTGTTGGTGATGTTAAGCAGTCAATTTATCGTTTCAGGCAGGCAAACCCGAATATTTTTATACAAACACGCCTTGATGCAAATAAAAATGAAAACAAGGAAGTTCTCAAAGAAATTAAGCTCAAAAAGAATTTTAGGAGCAGAAGCTGTGTTGTTGATTTTGTCAACTTTGTTTTTGAGAATATTATGACCGATAAGGTTGGCGAGGTTTATTATAATATCGATGAAGCACTTGATTGTGGTGCTGATTATAACAAAAAAAATTATAAGACTGAAATATTAGTGATAAATCAGAAAAATGAAGATAATGATGATGACGATGATTCGGCTGATATTGATGAGCCTGCAATTGTAGCAAATAAAATCAGGCAAATGCTTGATATGGGATACCCAGTTTATGAAAACGGAACAGAACGCCCTTGCAGGCAAAGCGATTTCTGCCTGCTACTGAGGAGCAAGACGGTTAATAAGGAATATATTGAAGCCTTTAAAAATGCAGGTTTATCTGCCCAGAGTGAGGAACTCACAGGCTATCTGCGCTCACGCGAAATCAGTATTCTCATCAGTATGCTTCAGGTCATTGACAATCCGATGAACGATATTGCTTTGGTCGCTGTGTTGTTGTCCCCTATTTTTATGTTTACCGCAGATGACGTTGCAGTTATAAAAAACGCAAGCGAATTTAAAAAGCTGTATCCCGCATTTATTGGTATATCCGGTGAGATTGATGATGAACTAATCAAAAAAATAAACCTTGATGACAATGCTTTAACAGAAAAGTGCAAAAAGGTTGTTTCAATTTTAAAGGAACTTCGCTTTTATTCTGCAAGCCTAACTTTAGAACAGCTGATAAGCAAAATATATATAAGCACAGATTTTTTTTCACTTGCATCAACCTATAAGGATGGTACACAAAAAAGGGCAAATCTCAGGCTTTTTTTGGAATATGCAAATTCATATGATAAAAGCATCGGTGGCGGGCTGACAGGCTTTATTCGCTATATTGAATCAGTTTTCAGTAACGGTGGTGATTTAAAGCAGGCAGGTGTGTTGAATAATTCTTCCGATAGTGTTTCAATAAAGACAATACACAAATCAAAGGGGCTCGAATATCCTTTTGTATTCTTATGCAAAACTTCAACAAAATTCACAATGCAAAAGGCAGACCTCTACAAGCCTGTGCTTATTAATCTTTATAAGGGAATCGGCTTTAAATTACAGGATATTAAAAAGCTGAGCAAGTATACAACCCTGCCGTATGATGCCATAAAATCAGTAAATGAGATTGAAATGCTAAGTGAGGAAATGCGACTGTTGTATGTTGCAATGACACGTGCAAAGGAGCGATTATTTGTTACTTACAAAATAAATGAAGAATTATCTTCGCGAATAAACAAAATAGCCCTTGATATTGCACGCTCAGGGGGAGTAACACCTGAGCTGGTAAAAACAGCAGCCTCTATGCAGGATTGGCTGACAATGGCATTTCTGGTTTATGAAAATAACAGCTATTTAAGGAATTTATGTGAGGAAAATATTAATATTCCACTAAAAAAATCAGATGCTGACATCGTTTTTTCTGAATTAAAGGTTGAAGATTTTAACGCAAGTAAAAAGCAAATGCCTTTAAATGAAGATTTTGTAGCAAATATCGATGAGAGCATAGTTGATGAGATTGAGCGTTATATTAATTTTGACTATGATATGAGCTTATCTAAAACTCAATCAAAGCTATCAGTTTCTGAAATTGCAAAGCAGGATACCTCACTTGAATTTTTTTATCAGATACCAAGGCTTAATGATGAAATTGGGAAGCTTACTGCGGCTGAAATAGGAACAGCAACACACGCATTTATGGAGCATGCA
>QKDG01000135.1 GCA_003246805.1 Clostridia bacterium
GGCAATATCACTCAGGATGAATTCTTGCAAATTAAAGCTTATCTGATTAATCCTGTTGAAAGCAGAGAGGCATCTTTAAATGAAGTTGAAACTCTTGATGTTAATTATGAAATTCCGACAACAGTTGAAACAATTGATGGCTTTATTTATTCAACTGATGAGGATTTAAAATACTTCTTAACCAATTATGGACTTGCTATGGATTTTGACGATATAAAATTCTGCCAGGATTATTTTAAAAATACCGAAAAACGAAACCCTACAATAACTGAAATACGTATGATTGATACATACTGGTCAGACCATTGCAGGCATACAACATTTTCTACAATTATCGAAAATGCGGATATCAAAGCTGATTATATTAAAGAGACTTATGATGATTATATTAAAATAAGAGAAGAATTATATGAAGGAAAAGACAAGCCAATAACTTTAATGGATTTAGCTGTTATAGGCGCAAAAAAGCTAAAAAAAGACGGCTTGCTCACTGCTCTTGACGAATCTGAAGAAATCAATGCTTGTTCAGTAAAAATTAAAGTTGACGTTAACGGTGTTGATGAAGACTGGCTGTTGATGTTTAAAAACGAAACACATAATCATCCGACAGAAATTGAGCCGTTTGGTGGAGCTGCAACTTGCCTTGGAGGAGCTATCAGAGACCCTCTGTCCGGCCGTTCCTATGTATATCAGGCAATGAGAGTTACCGGGGCTGCTAACCCTCTTGTTCCTATTGAGGATACAATTCCAGGCAAGCTACCACAAAGAAAAATTACTGTGGGCGCTGCACAAGGATACAGCTCATATGGAAATCAGATTGGCTTGGCTACTGGGCATGTTAGCGAGATTTATCATCCAGGCTATGTTGCTAAAAGAATGGAAATCGGTGCTGTAATTGGTGCTGCCCCTGAAAAGAATGTAAGGCGTGAATCACCTCTTCCTGATGATGTTGTTATTCTTCTTGGCGGCAAAACCGGCCGTGACGGTTGTGGCGGTGCAACAGGCTCATCAAAATCACATACCTCTGAATCCTTGACGAGCTGTGGTGCTGAGGTTCAAAAAGGTAATGCACCTGAAGAAAGAAAGCTGCAAAGATTATTCAGAAACCCCGAAGTAACAAAAATGATAAAACGCTGCAACGATTTTGGCGCAGGCGGTGTTTCCGTCGCTATCGGTGAGCTTACCGATGGCTTGATTATCAATCTTGATAAAGTACCAAAGAAATATGACGGACTTGACGGCACTGAAATTGCAATAAGCGAATCACAGGAAAGAATGGCTGTTGTTATCAGCAAAAATGACATTGAGAAGTTTTTGAATGAGGCGGCAAAGGAAAATCTTGAAGCAACATTGGTTGCCGTTGTTACAGAAGAACCTCGCCTGAAAATGCTATGGAACAATAATACTATAGTTGACCTTTCAAGAGAATTCTTAAATTCAAACGGTGCAAAAAAATATACAAAGGTAGCTGTTTTGAATCCTGTTCTTGCGACAAAAGCTCCGCTTGAAAATGTTGCTGACAGCTGGTTCAGCAATTTATCCAACCTTAATATATGCTCACAAAAGGGCTTGATTGAACGCTTTGATTCAACAATTGGTGCTTCAACCGTATTAATGCCATTCGGTGGTGAAAATCAAAACACCCCGACACAAGCAATGGCTGCAAAAATTCCTGTTCTGCATGGTGACACTACTACCTGTTCCCTTATGGCATGGGGATTTAATCCTTTTATCAGCGAGAAAAGCCCTTATCACGGCGCTGTGCTTGCTGTAGTTGAATCAATAGCCAAAATTGTGGCTGCCGGCGGTAGCTACAAGCAATGCTGGCTGACCTTCCAGGAATATTTTGAGAGAACACAGAACAACCCTGAACGCTGGGGCAAGCCTTTTGCTGCTTTGCTCGGTGCTTTAAAAGCTCAGCTTGAGCTTGGCTGCGGTGCGATTGGCGGCAAGGATTCAATGTCTGGCACATTTGAAAACATTGATGTTCCGCCTACGCTTGTTTCATTTGCTGTTTCAACTTCAAAAAGCAATATTGTGATTTCACCTGAATTTAAGATTGCAGATTCTAAGGTTATTCTAATCGCACCTGAATATGATAAAAACGGATTGCCTGATTTTAACAGTGTCAAAGAATGCTTTGAAAAGGTTGAAAAGCTTATTGCCAGCAAAAAAGCTTCGTCTGCTTGGGCTGTTTCTTTGGGAGGCATTTCTGAGGCTATCGCAAAAATGTCATTCGGTAATAAAATCGGATTTAAGTTTAACAGCGATATATCTTCTGTTGAGCTGTTCAAGCCATGTTATGGTGCTTTTGTCATTGAGCTTGATAGAGATGTTGAAACTGCTGAAAAAGTTCTCGGCTTTACTACAAAGGAATATACCATTTCAGCAAATGAATATGCGATTGATTTGACTGAATTGCAAAAGGTTTGGGAAGATAAGCTTGAGCCTGTGTTCCCTGTAAATGTAAAGAAAGAACAATTGTCAGTGCAAACTATTTCACACAATACAACCAATAGAATATTCAATCCAGTAAAAATTGCTAAACCAAGAGTATTCATCCCTGTGTTCCCCGGCACAAACTGCGAATATGATACAGCAAGGGCTTTTGAAAAAGCAGGTGCTGTTCCTGAAATATTTGTTATACAAAATCATTCTGCATCAGCAATTGAGGAATCTATAAAATCAATTGAAGCTATTATCAATAATTCTCAGATAATTATGCTACCCGGTGGGTTTTCTGGTGGTGATGAGCCAGATGGCAGCGGAAAGTTTATTACTGCTTTCTTTAAAAACCCTTCAATCAAAAATGCTGTTCATAATCTGTTGAATAACCGTGATGGCCTGATGCTTGGTATATGCAATGGATTCCAGGCGCTTATTAAGCTGGGGCTTGTTCCTTTTGGCAAAATTGATGAAATGACAGATAACTCCCCTACCCTGACGTTCAATACAATTGGCAGGCATCAGTCTATGATGGTAAACACAAGAATCTGCTCTAATAAATCCCCGTGGCTGATTAAAACAGAGGTTGGCGACATCCACAATGTTGCAGTATCACATGGAGAAGGCAGATTTGTTGCCAGTGAACAAATAATAAATAACCTTATCAAGAACGGACAGGTTTCTACTCAGTATGTTGATTTGTCTGGTAATGCAACAATGGATATTAAGTTTAATCCAAATGGCTCATACATGGCTATTGAGGGTATAACATCACCAGATGGCAGAGTATTTGGGAAAATGGGGCACAGTGAAAGAACTGGCAATGACGTATGTAAGAATGTTCCCGGTGATAAAAACCAGCTTATTTTTGAAAGCGGAGTTTCTTATTTTACTGATTAAAAAGCAAAAAAGGCAACCATAATATAGTGATTACCGCAGCTTGTAGAAAAAGTCCTTTCCTGCAAGTTTATTATAAGTTAAAGCACGTATTTGCGGGGGCTTTGCGGTCTACCCTATAACTCTTCACATAAAGACAGTAATGTTTGGTCGCTCTGAAACGGTAATCATATTATAGTGATTACCGTTTCATTTTTAACCTATAAAATTTTCAATAGTCTTTCTTAATTCTTCTTTGTTTAGTATCAGTATCCCCTTTTCCAGCTCGTCCTGGTCTGCTTGTGGCAAAGTTGATACATCAAAAAATTCTATAAATATTGGCATTTGAAGATTATTGGTTTCGTAAACTGATAAAAAACCATCTTCTTCAATCAAAATATACTGATACTCATAGTTTGGCCTTGCTATTTCTTCTGTTGCAGATGCTTTAATAACGCTTGATTTACTACAAAATAATAGTAAAATAACAATAACAAGGCTCGCTAATGCTTTTAAAGGCTTACTTTTCATTTATACACCTCATCTATTAATTATAAAAGTAATTTTTTGATAATATTATTATGTAATTTGTACTTAACTTTTTATAAAAAGTATGATATAATTTATAAATACAAATAAAGGGAGGCTTTATATGTTTATAAACAAAAAACAAAAAAAATCTAATTCAAATAAAAATAAACAATTAAAAGCTATAAAGAAAACATTAAAAATTATTGGCACAACTTTATTGTCGTTATTTCTGATTCTTGTTATTACTGGCTCTATTGTTGCAACTGCTTTAACTGTTTATGTTATGAACTACATGGATAGTGCACCAATTGTTGACCTTAATAATGATAATCTTAGCAATACTTCAATATTTTATGCAACAAACGACGAAGGAGAAAATATTCCCATTTACACTATGTCAGGTGATGTCAAGCGTGTACCTGTAAATATTGAAAATGTTCCTCAGCATGTACAGGATGCGTTTATCTATGCTGAAGATGCACGTTTTTACTATCATGAGGGTGTTGATTTTAAAAGAACCTTTGCTGCTTTTGCAAACTATATTTTCAGCTTTTGGGATAACGCACAGGGTGGTTCAAGTATTACACAGCAAACTATCAAAAACATCACTATGGATAATGAACAAAGCCCTACAAGAAAAATTAGAGAAGTATTCAGTGCTTTGAATTTAGAAAAAAACTATACAAAAACTGATATTCTTGAAGCTTATATGAATGTTGCTTCCTTTCACTATAACATGCAAGGTATACAAACGGCTGCAAACTTCTATTTTGATAAGGATGTTTCTCAGCTGACAATTGCTGAGGCTGCTTGCCTTGTTGCTATCACAAAAAGCCCAAAATATAATAATCCAATTGATTATCCTGAAAACAATAAAGCAAGGCAACAATATATATTGGGCGAAATGTATAAATACGGCGCAATTTCTTCAGAGGAATACGAAGCCGCTTTAAGTGAAGAATTAACGTTTATCGGGTATAATAAAGTTACTACTGATGATACTAATGAGGAGGCAGTGGTTTCGTCTTCTCCCTATACATCATATTTTGTAGATGCTGCTATCGAAGATGCGATTGCTGTTTTAATGGACGAGTTTGGCATATCACGCGATGTAGCACAGGATAAGCTGAAAAACGAAGGCTATCGTATTTATACAACTGTCGACCTTAATATTCAAAGCCAGCTTGAAGAAAAATTCAAGGACCCTAAAACACTTTTCATGAGAGATATTGATAACCTGCCACAATCGGCTTTTATCGTAATGGACTATAAAGGTAATGTTCTTGGTGTTGTTGGCGGCACTGGCGAAAAGCAGGAATCACGTGGATTTAATCGTGCTACACAGGCAGCTCGTTCACCTGGTTCAACTATCAAGCCAATTGCAATTTATGGGCCGGCAATTCAATATGATTTAATATCATGGTCAACAGTTTTTACTGATGAACCGCTCAAAATTTACAACTCTATAACTGGGTTGTATGAGCCTTATACTTTTATAAATGATGATGGCGAAGAGGTAACTGAATGGCCATCAAACTATTCAAACACCTATACTTATAAAGATAATTATGCATGGTATTATTTAAGTCAGTCAATAAATACTGTTGCGGCGCAAATTGGTGACAGGCTCACGCCGGAAGGCTCATATAACTTCCTAAAAGACAGACTGCACATATCAACACTTTCGCCCAATGACATTTCGCGTTCACCTATGGCTGTTGGTGGAATGACGAACGGTATAATTCTTGAAGAACTTGCAGCGGCATATCAGCCCTTTGGTAATTTAGGAAAGTATTATGAACCAACATACATTACTAGAATTACTGATTCAAAAGGTAAGGTTGTCATAGATCACAAATATACTGAAGAACAACCATTTTCGAGCGACTCGGCATATGTTATGAACAGAATGCTAAGAAAAGTTACTACGGCTGGTACAGGTACTGCAGCTGCTAATGGTTTAACAGTTGAAGTAATCGGTAAAACTGGTACTTCTCAGGATTGGGAAAACTTATTGTTTGTTGGTTTAACACCTGACTATGTTACCGGATTATGGTATGGTTACGACGAGCCAGCACAAATGCCTTATCAGTCATTGCCTGGTTCTGCAGCTATATGGAACAATGTTTTTAAAGATATTGCAAACACCGGAACAAAAAAGACCTTCGATGTTGACCCTACTGTCGTTGAACTTCATTATTGCACTAAAACTGGATTGATAGCAGGCGAAAACTGCCCAGAAAGCACTGATACTGGATATTATAAAGCTTCAAATTCTGAGGTTTGCACCGTAAACCATAGCTATGATACTGAATTTGAACCAGCTGATGCAACACAAACTCCTACACACTAAGAAAGAGGCTTTTGCTTAAATGAACAAAATTAAATTATCTTGCCCGTGTCACTTTGGGTTAGAAAGCGTTTTATCATATGAAATTAAGAAAATTGGCGGTTACGATCTGGAAGTGACGGATGGCAGAGTTAATTTTTACGGCGATATCTCAATGATTTCAAAAGCAAACTTAATGCTTGCTACTGCCGAACGAGTAAATATTGTGCTTGCTGAATTTAGGGCGACTTCATTTGAAGAGCTTTTTCAGGGAGTAAAGAGTATCCCACTTGAAAATTATATATCAAAAAAAGATGCTTTCCCGGTTAAAGGTCATTCGCTGAATTCTAAACTACACAGTGTTCCCGACTGCCAGGCAATCATTAAAAAAGCTTGTGTTGAACGATTGAAAAGTAAATATAATATAACCTGGTTTGAGGAAACTGGCAGTAAAATTCAACTTCAATTCAGCATAATGAAAGATAATGTAGCTATTTTTATTGATACAACTGGTGTGGGGCTTCACAAAAGAGGATACAGAAAAAACGCTAATGATGCACCAATTAAGGAAACTCTTGCAGCAGGTATTATTGACCTTGCACGGATACGACATGACAGCGTTGTGACAGATCCTTTTTGTGGCTCAGGCACTTTTCTTATAGAATCTGCATTTAAAGCTTGTAATATTGCACCTGGACTGAAAAGAAAGTTTGCGGCTGAAGCTTTTGGTTTTATCCCACAAAATATTTGGGTTGAAGCAAGGCAACAATGCTTGGCCGATATTGATAAAAATGCTCAGTTTAAAGCATTTGGATTTGATATTGATGCTGATTCGATTGAGCTTTCTGCCGATAATTCAAGAAAAGCTGGTGTTTTCAGCAAAATAACTGTTGCAAAAGCCAACATATCCGAATACGAACCCGTAGAAAATGCGATAACCATCTGTAACCCCCCTTATGGTGAGAGAATGCTTGAAATCAGGCAGGCTGAGGAGCTTTATAAAATTATGGGCCAGGTTTTCTCCCCTTCTGCTAAAAATCCATGCTATATAATTTCACCGCATGAAGAATTTGAAGCTTTTTTTGGAAAAAAGGCTGATAAAAGGCGAAAGCTTTATAATGGAATGATTAAGTGCCAGCTGTTTATGTATTTTAAATAAAAAAATGCCGTTTTTTAATAAACGGCATTTTTATTACTAATAAGTTTTATGCATTATAAAATGCCTGAGGATAATTCCCCAGGCATTTTTCTAATTGTTAAAAATAATTATTGAGTAACTTCTTCAGCTTCTTCAGCAGTTTCTTCCTGAATTAAAGCACGCATTGATAGGCTGATACGTTTTTTATCAAAATCAATTTCTGTAATCTTAGCATCAACAACCTGTCCAACAGAAAGTAAATCTTCTACCTTGTCAACTCTTTGGTTTGCAATCTGAGAAATATGAATCAAGCCATCAATGCCAGGAATAATTTCAGCAAAAGCACCGAATTGTGTAACTGATACTATTTTAGCCTTAACTACTGAATCAACATCAAATTTATTCTTGAAAATTCCCCAAGGATTTTCTGAATCCTTTTTGAATACCAATGAAACCTTTTTGTTTTCATTGTCAATATCTTTAATTGTCACATCAATTTTATCTCCAATTGAAACAACCTCAGAAGGATGCTTTATTTTCTTCCATGTTAAATCTGGTTTTCTTATCAAGCCGTCAACTCCGCCGATATCAACAAATACACCATAATCTGTAATTGATTTAACTTCACCAGCATAGGTAGCACCAACCTCAGCAGATTCAAAGAACTTGCTCTGCATTTCCATCCTCTGGTCTTTAAGCACTGCTCTGATTGAACCAACAGCACGGCCTTTTTGCTGATTAACTTCAATAATCTTAAAGTTTACAGTTTTCTTCAATAAATCTTCAAGCTTGTCATCACGACGACTTGTAGCCTGTGAAGCAGGAACAAATACTTTTACTCCGTTTGTAGCAACAAGTACTCCGCCCTTAATAACTTTTACTACAACACCGCTAAGTACTGCATCTTCTTCTTTTGCTGCCACAACCTTTTCAAAACCGAGAACAGCATCAACCTTCTTTTTAGAAAGTGTAACTATACCGTCCTGGTCGTTGATTCTCAAAACGATTAAATCAACTTCTTCACCGACTTTTAAAACGTCAGCTACGTTAACAGTGGGATCTTCACTGATTTCGTCCATTGGTATATAGCCAGTATGCTTTGTACCGATGTCGACAATAACTTCAGTCGGATTAACTGCAGTTATGTAACCTTTAACCTTTTCCCCTGTATATATTTTTTTGAAGGTTTGCTCTAACGCCTCTTCAAAATTGAATCCCTCATCCTGATCTTTTAAAATCTCACTCATTGTTGTTTGTACCTCCTTGATTATATGAGCCGGAGTCGATGCCCCAGCCGAAATCCCAATTATTTTTGCACCCGAAAAATCAACAGAATACAATTCCTTAGCACTTTCAATGTGATAACATTTACAATAATCTTCGCATACCTGTTTTAGTTTAACGGTATTCGAGCTGTGTAATCCACCAACAATGAGCATAACATCAGCTTTTTTTGAAAGCTCGATTGCTTCAGTCTGTCTAACAGAAGTTGCATTGCATATTGTATCAAAAATAATGGCATTGGGATAATGCTTGAGAATATACTCCTTGCATTCATTCCACATTATTTTATTATACGTTGTTTGTGCAATAATTGCAATATTATTTTTAGTAAAATTTATTATTTTTACAAATAGTTCATTAAGCTCATGCAAATCTCTAAACACATAAGCATCACCGACACAATGCCCTTTTATTCCCTGTACTTCAGGGTGATTGCTATCCCCGGCGATAAGAATAGTATACCCTTCTGATGATTTTTCATAAGCAATTTTATGAATTCTTGAAACAAAAGGGCAAGTAGCATCAATATATCTTATATTATTATTCCCCAGCTGCTCATAGATATTTTTTGATACACCGTGTGAGCGTATTATTACAGTGCTGTCAGATGAAACACTGTTTAAATCATCAATTGCAAATACACCTTTGTTTTCAAGGTCAGAAACAACGTCAGGATTATGAATTATAGGGCCAAAGGTTACTACCTTATTTTCAGTATCAAGGCTGTCATAAACAATTTTAACAGCTCTGTCAACTCCAAAGCAAAAACCAGCAGATTCGGCTGTTATTATTTTATTATTATACATTCAAATCCACCAAATCTGTTATAGACTGCATTATTTTAAGCTTTAATACCTTTAATTCTTTTGGAGATTGTGATTTGATTTCAAGCTCCTGTGGTAAAATCGGCTTTCCGAAATTTATGACGATTTTTGACCTGAATTTAAGCTTGCCTCTAAAGCTTATTCCAACCGGAATAACAGGAACCTGTGCCATTGCTGCAATAAGAGCTACCCCTGTTTTTCCCTTGCCGACTGTTCCATCCATTGAACGTGTACCCTCAGGGAAGATAATAAGGTTGTAGCCTTTATTAAGCCTCTTTACAGATTCATCAATAACAGCCATATCCCCTGAACCTCTTCTTACAGGGAAAGCACCGAACGCCTTTATAAGTGCTGAAAAAGCTTTATTTTTAAACAATTCCTCCTTTGCCATATATGAAAAAGGAATTTTGACGGGAAAAGATAGTAGTATTGGGTCCTGATATGTTCTGTGATTGCTTGCTACAATATTTCCGCCTTTTTTAGGTATATTTTCTTTTCCAACAACTTTCAAATTGAAAGCAATTGAATACACAAGTATTACCAATCCTCTTATTATCTGATAAAAGAGTATTCTGAGTGGACTAAGGCTTTTCTTTTTATCATTTACTTTATTAGTATTATTTATCTTATCGCAAATTATACTATAAATAACCTCAACTGACTTTTGTAACTCAAATCCAGTTGTATCGACTAAAACAGCATCATCTGCCTGCTTTAAAGGGGCGATTTCCCTGTTTGTGTCGTTAAAGTCACGCTCGTTAATCTGATTTAATAAATCATCATAGCTAACTGCCTGCCCTTTTTCAAGAAGCTCGTTGTATCTGCGCTTTGCCCTGTCATCAGCAGATGCAGTAAGATAAATTTTTACATCAGCATCCGGCAAAACAACAGTTCCTATATCTCTGCCGTCCATAATAATATTGTTCTTTTTAGCCATATCTCTTTGAAGATTAAATAAAAATTCCCTTACTTCTTTAATCGCAGAAACATTGGACGCGTGCATTGAAACCTCGTTTTGTCTGATTTTTTCAGAAACATCCTCGTTATTTAAAAAAATGTGCTGAACATCATCAACATATTTCAGCTCAATTTCAATATCTTTAAGCAGTGGGATAATCTGCTGAGCACTTGTTGTAGATACGCCTTTATCCATAGCAAATAAAGCAATTGAACGATACATAGCTCCTGTATCAACATAAATATAACCCAGCTTTTTTGCAATAATCTTAGAAATTGTACTTTTCCCTGCCCCTGATGGGCCATCTAATGCAATGTTTATTCCCATATTATCCTCCTAAATATTATTTGCTGCCGCATAAGCTGTTGAAAAAGCTATCTGTAAATTATAGCCACCCGTATAAGCATCAACGTCGAGTACTTCCCCTATGAAAAACAAGCCTGAAACCAGCTTTGACTCCATAGATTTCGGTGAGATTTCTTTTACATCAACACCACCGCTTGTGATGATTGCTTCATCTAATGGCCTGAAACACTTTATAGTAAGCGGCAGGCTTTTTACAAGCTTAACAAACTCAAGCCTTTGAACTTTTGTTATCTGGTTTATCTTAGTATCGTGAGGAATTGAAGATAACGATACTATAACAGGAATAAGCTTTGCCGGTAACAGCTTGACAAGTATATTTGCAAAATCCTTGTTTGGTGCAGCGAGAAAATCACGTTGCAGCCTGGCATCAAGCTGTTGCTCTGATAAGCCTGGTTTTAAATCTATTTCAATTAAATACCTGTCTTCCTCCATTTTTCTAATGTGGGAGCTTGCGCTTAGCACAAGAGGGCCAGAAACGCCAAAATGTGTGAAGAGCATTTCACCAAGGTCAGAATATAAAATTTTATTCTCTTTTTTATCCTTTAATGTCAAGGTAACATTTTTTAATGATAGCCCCATCATTTCAGAGCAAAAGCTCTCTTTAATAACAACCGGCACTAATGAAGGAGTCAGTTTTGTTACCTTATGCCCTGCTTGCCTTGCAAAATCATAGCCATCACCAGTTGAGCCTGTATGAGAATATGATTTACCGCCAGTAGCTATTATTACTGCATCAGCAAAATAAGAGCCAAATTCAGTTTTTACGCCTTTTATTGAATTGTATTCAATTATAAGCTCGGTCACCTTTTCAAATTTCAAGCTGACTTTCAGCCTGTTTACTTCATTTTCTAAGGCATTAACAATTTCAGCAGCAGAATCACTGACGGGGAAAACCCTGTTTCCTCTTTCTGTTTTTAGCTTTACGCCAAGCTCCTCAAAAAAATTCATAGTATCAAGGGCAGAAAATGAATTTAAAGCGCTGTACATAAATCGTGAATTAACAGGTATGTTATTGAGGATATTGTCAATATCTGAATTATTTGTTAGATTACAGCGTCCCTTCCCTGTTATTGAAAGCTTTTTGCCTACTTTTTTTGTATGTTCAAGCAGTAAGACCTTTTTACCATTTCTCGCCGCAATAATTGAAGCAAAAAGCCCGGAAGCACCTGCACCAACGATTATTGTATCATATTGCATTAAAACTCTTTCTCCTCGGTGTTTTCATATACCTGATATTCTTCCCATATGCTTTCAAGATTTTCAAATGTCTTCGAAACCTTGTCCCTGTTTTTAATACTAAGAGCAACAATAAGAGCATTAATCAGGCTTAAAGGTGCAACAAGTGAATCAACAAAGGATGCCATATCGCTTTGCGCAATAAGAACTGTGTCAGAATACTGCACCAGGGGTGACGCCATGCCGTCGGTAATAGCAACAACCTTTGCATTGTTTGATGAAGCATATTTTAACGCAAGCACCGTCTGTTTTGAATAACGGGGAAAGCTGATTCCAATCATAACGTCATTTTCATCTATTCTCATTATGTTTTCAAACAGCTCACTTCTGCTTGTAGTATGCACAAGCTTTACGCTCGGGAATATCAGATTAAAATAATAAGCCAAAAAACGCGCAAGCGCACTTGAACTCCTTGAACCTATAATGTAAATTGTCTTTGCATTTGCAATAATTTCGGTAGCTGTGCTAAATGCCTCTCTTGATGTCACATCAAGGGTTTTCCTGATTCTTTCGATATCAAAGTTCAAAACCTTTTCAAGAATATCGCTATCACCAAGCTGGTCACTTGTCACTTCAATCCTTTGTACTGATGTCAGCTTGCTTTTTAGAATATCCTTCATTTCACGTTGAAGGCTGGGGTAACCGTCATAACCAATTTCTGTGGCAAAACGAACCACGGTTGATTCACTAACACCAACTGTCAGACCAAGCTTTGATGCAGTCATATAAGCTGCTTTGTTACAATTTTCAAGAATATATTTAGCTATCAGCTTTTGCCCCTTTGACAACTCCGGCATTATCTGATTCATTTTTTTAAAAAGGTCTGTCTGCATTGTATCAACTCCTGTTTATTATTCCCACAAGCTTTCCTGCAAGGCTTTTATTTTATCTCTTCTTTTTTTTGTTTCATCCTGGTCAATGCAGTATTTATTATCTTTTTTTATAAGAATACTGCCTTCGGTAGCATTTGCATCAATATCATTGCATAAAATTCTAATAATTTCATCTTTTTCATTAATACAAACAGCATATTCACCCTCAAATCTATCGATTGACAACATAACTATCACCCTTCTTACTTTTAATATTAAGAGTATTATCTTCAACTTCAACAACAATTGTGCCAAGTAAATCTGTTCTTAAAACCATGTTAGTATATTCATTTAGCCTTGAAACCGAATTTACTGAAGGATGGTTAAAGCTGTTGTCATATCCACAAGATATAATGCAAACCTCTGGATTTACGGCTGTTAAAAAAACCTCTGACGAAGATGTATTGCTCCCGTGATGTGCAACCTTTAAAACTGATGCATTTAAATCTTTATGATTATCCAAAAGATATTCTTCTGCTTTTTCTTCAATATCACCTGTAAATAAGAATGAAATTTTGTCATTCCTGATTTTTGCAACTATCGACATATTATTGAAATTTTCGTAATCAGCAGGCAAAGTAAAAAGAGTAATCTCGGCTTCTCCCATGCTTATAATCTCATCGTCATAAGGCTGTTTTATTTCTATGTTATTATTTTTACATTCCATCATAATCTCGTTATAATTTATATCATCAGGAACACAATAATCTGGTATTTTGCTAATGATAATACATTTAACCTCAAATGCACTGATTATTTCGGATAATCCACCTATATGGTCTGCGTGGGGATGCGAAATAATTATATAATCAAGCTTTGTTATTCCCTGGCTTTTGATATAGCTCACAACAGCTTTACTGTATAGCTTGTCGCCTGTATCTATTAAAGCACATTCATTATCAGAAATAATCAGTGAGCAGTCACCCTGTTTAACATCAATAAAATGAACACTAAACGCTTTATCTGATGCTTTTGAATCTCTCAACCTTAAAAACACCAAAGCACTGTTATAGCTATCGGGCTTTAAAGCAAAAAATATTCCAGAAATAATAATTATTAATAAAAGAAAAATGATAAGAAATTTTTTAATTCTATTTTTATCTTTTATTTTCTCTTTTGTTTTTTTGCTTTCGTCTTGCATTTTACATTTTTGTCCTTAAACTTCTGATTTTTGTTGTTTTGTTTAGCCGTATAATCTTTATCAGGAGCAACAAGGCATTTTTTATCTGTCCCTATTAAATCCTGTCGTCCAGCTTTAATTAGCGCTTTAATAACCTTACTCTGATTATGTGGCATAAAATACTGCAAAAGAACCCTTTGCATAGCTTTGTCTTCGCTATCCTTTGCTACATATACTGTATCAGAAGAATAAGGGTCAATCCCTGTATAATACATACAAGTTGAGATAGTGCCAGGGGTAGGATAAAAGTCCTGAACCTGCTCAGGCCTTATATTATAATGTTTTAAAAACAAAGCAAGCTCAACTGCATCCTTTAAAGTACTGCCAGGATGTGAAGACATCAGATAAGGAACAAGATACTGCTCTTTGCCAATCTGTTTTGTAATAGAATAGAATTTATCAGAAAACTTCTTATATGATTCTATATGAGGTTTACCCATTTTATCAAGCACAGCCTCACAGCAATGCTCAGGTGCTACTTTAAGCTGTCCGCTTACGTGATGCTCAATAAGCTCACGAATAAAAGCATCATTCTTATCCTCTAAAAGATAGTCATATCTTATGCCAGAGCGTATAAATACTTTCTTAATTCCCTTTATTTTTCTGATTTTTCTGAGCATGTGAAGATATTCAGAATGGTCAACCTCCAACGCCTTGCAGGGTTCAGGTGCAAGGCACTTCTTGCCCTTGCATAGCCCTGATTCCAATTGCTTTTTGCATGATGGCTTCCTGAAATTTGCAGTCGGGCCACCAACATCATGGATATAACCTTTAAAATTAGGCTTTTTGGTTAGCTCCTCAGCCTCATTCAAAACTGATTCTTCACTTCTTACTGTAATTCTTCTGCCTTGATGTAAGGCTATTGAACAAAAGTTGCAATAGCCAAAGCAACCTCTGTTATGAATAATAGAAAACTCTACCTCTTCAATAGCAGGAACACCACCGAGGTTTTCATAAACAGGATGATAGGTTCTCATGTAAGGCAATGAGTAAACCTTGTCCATTTCCTCCTGGCTCAGTGTCTTTGAAGGGGGGTTCTGCACAAGCATTTTATCACAATGCCTTTGGATAACTATTTTGCCATATACCTCGTCCTGTTGGTCATATTGTAATCTGCACGCCCTTGAATAAAGCTTTTTATCATCTGCTACCTGCTTAAAGGTCGGGCATTCAACAGCACCATATGGTGTATTTACAGGCGCTGTAAGATATGCTGTTCCCCTTATATCAGTGATGCTGGTAATAGCCTCACCTTTATTTAATCTGTCAGCAAGCTCAATAATCTGATGCTCACTCATCCCATACATCAACAAGTCAGCTTTTGAATCTACTAAAATTGAGGGAAAAACCTTATCGTCCCAATAATCATAGTGTGCAAATCTTCTCAATGATGCCTCTAATCCACCAATAAGAACAGGAATTTCAGGATGAAGCTCTTTTAATATATTACAATATACGGTTACTGCCCTGTCTGGCCTTTTCCCTGTTTTGTTTCCCGCTGAATAGGCATCCTCTGTCCGTAATTTTTTTGCTACTGTATAATGTGCAACCATTGAATCAACGTTGCCTGATGTTACAAGATATGAAAGCCTTGGTTCTCCCAGCTTTTCAAAAGATTTTTTATTTTTCCAGTCAGGCTGAGGGATAATCCCTACTTTATATCCACCGGCTTCAAGAACTCTTGAAATTATTGCAACCCCAAAGCTTGGGTGATCAACATATGCATCGCCGGAAATAAACACAAAATCAAGCTTATCTATATTTTGCTCTTCCATATCCTTTTTTGATATGGGTAAAAAACCATTCATTAAACTCTCCAATATTTATAATTCTCTTGACATCTGAGATTCATACCATTGTTCCTTAGTCATTAAAACAGGCCTTGGCTTTGAACCATCTGGTGGGCCTATGATTCCCATTTGTTCAAGCTCATCCATTATTCTTGCAGCACGTGCATATCCAAGCTTGAGCCTTCGCTGAAGATATGAGGTTGAGGCTTGCCCAGCGTCAACTACAATTTCAATTGCCTTTTCTACCATTTCATCTGTGCTGTCAATCGTGCCACCACTTGACTCCCCTTTTTGAACAGGAGCATTCTTCTCAATTTCTTCTAAAATATTTTCATCATAATCTGCTTTAATTTCATTCTTAATGAAGGAAACTACGCTTTCAACCTCTTTATCTGTAACAAAGCAGCCCTGAATACGTGTCGGCTTTGGCGCCCCATAGGCTGAAAAAAGCATATCTCCGCGCCCTAAAAGCTTTTCTGCCCCTGCTGAATCAAGGATTGTTCTTGAATCAATCTGTGAAGATACTGAAAAAGCAATTCTGGTAGGAATATTTGCTTTGATAACACCTGTAATAATATCAACAGAAGGACGTTGTGTTGCAATAACAAGATGCATTCCTGCTGCTCGTGCAAGCTGTGCAAGGCGGCATATTGCTTCTTCAACATCCTTGGCAGCTACCATCATAAGGTCTGCTAGCTCATCTATAATTATAACAATTTGGGGTAATGGGTCGATTCCGTCTTTTGTTTTTGCCATATCGTTAAAGCCTGTTATGTTTCGTACATTATAATCTGCAAATAGCTTATAACGCTTCTGCATTTCTGTAACAGCCCAGGATAAAGCACCTGCTGCCTTGCGAGGGTCAGTAACAACCGGTATCAGAAGATGAGGTATTCCGTTATAAACCTCAAGCTCTACCATTTTAGGGTCAATCATCAATAGTCTTACATCATCCGGAGAAGATTTATATAAAAGGCTTATGATAAGTGAGTTGATACACACCGATTTTCCGGAGCCTGTTGCTCCTGCAATAAGAACATGTGGCATTTTTGCTATGTCAGCCACTACTACGTTGCCTGTTATATCTTTTCCCAATGCAAAGGCTATATTACTTTTTGCCTCAACAAAATCTTTTGTTTCAAGCATTTCACGCATTGTTATTATATCCACGTCATTATTTGGAACTTCAATTCCTACCGCTGCTTTTCCCGGGATAGGTGCTTCTATTCTGATACTTTTAGCAGCAAGCGACATCTTTATATCATCCGTCAGGCTTGTGATACGGCTGACTTTTACACCAGCAGCCGGTTGTAATTCGTATCTCGTTACACTGGGCCCGCGGTTAATGTCAACAATACGCGTCTGCACTCCAAAGCTTTTTAGCGTGTTTACCAATATTTCTGCATTTTGTTTAAGCTCTTTTTGAGTTTCGTCTGAAACATTGCTTGCAACAGCAGGATTTAATATGCTAAGAGGAGGATTCTTATACATGCTAATTGAATCATCCTTCTGATACAGGCAGGTTTGCCCGTCCTTTTCAATATAAAGAGAATTCTTGCCGTCGTCATTTATAGTGACGGCTTTTTTGATAATTTCCTGCAATTCAATGTTATCTGTTTTCTTTGCAGTTTCTTTTAGTTTTTCTTTTGTAATTTTTGGTGAGGCAACAGGATGTACCGGCAGGATTTCCTGCTCATTTTCAACAGGAGAAGTATCGGCCTTAACCTTAACACCAGTTTGTTCCTCATCAATATATTTTGCTATATCTATTCTTGTGGAATTTTTATTTTTTATTTTTTTATCATCAATTTTATCAGCTAAGACGGCTTTTTCAGCCTTTGTACTGTTAATAGCTTTTGCGCCTTTTCTGAATGGGGCTGATAAAAATCTGAACATGCTTAATAAAGTAATATTTGTTAGCAACATTAAAAAAGTAAAGGTGAGCAAAATCACAATAATAGTAGCCCCTACCCTTTTAAATAGATATAGCAAAGGCCAGCCCAATACGGCGCTCATTAATCCGCCGCCTTTTAGCCCCATACCTCGATTATACAAATTGGTCAAGCATTCAGCAAAACCTGCCCCTTCAACCGAGCCTACAAATATAATCTGAACAATTGCACTGAACAATAAAATCAGCATAAAGCCCTGAAAAATCTTTGAGTATACCGTTGAACGTTCCTTTTCAAGTGCAATCATAATCGCTGCATAAATCATTATTGGGGCAACTAGAAAGACCGATACGCCAAAAAGCCCAAAAATTCCGTTATGGATTATCCTCCATAATGCTGCACCCTCAATAAAGGTAATCATAGCCACAAGAACACCGATAGAGAAAATTATTACAGACCAGAACTGATTGTTTGTCTTCTTTTTCTGAACTGGTTTGCTTTTTTTTGTTGTTTTCTTCTTTGCAGCCATTTTTCGTCCCCCTAAATGTAGCATTTTTTTAAAGCTAATTAAATATGCGTTCTATCTTCTATACAACCGATTGTATACCGAAATAAATAATTACAATTACGCCGAGAATTATTCTGTACCAGCCAAAGACTTTGAAATCATGCTTTTTTATGTATCCCATGAGGAATTTAATAACAAAAATTGAAACTATAAAAGCCGTTATCATTCCACAAAAAAGTATTGCTGCCTCAATCCCTGTGAAATCAAAACCGAACTTTAATAGTTTGAGTATGCTTGCACCAAGCATTACGGGCACAGCAAGGAAAAATGTAAATTCAGCGGCAACTGTTCTTGATATTCCTATCAGCAACGCACCAACAATCGTAGCGCCGGAACGCGATGTTCCCGGAAAAACAGCAGCTATAAGCTGAAAAAAACCAATAAGCAATGCTACATTATATGTAATCTGTGAAATTGAATTTATCTTTGCCTTGTTGCTTTTATTATAAATTTCAATAATTATAAATAGAATTCCAAAAATAATAAGCATAATGGATACTATATGATAATTATAAAAAAGCTCATTCAATTTATCATCCCACAAAACCCCTACTATTGCAGCAGGCAGGCAGGCGACAATAATTTTTAACCACATCGAAAATATATCCTTTTTAATTTCAATGCCGTTTTTAAAGGAAAATGGAAACAGCTTGTTCCAAAACAGCACTACTACTGCTAATATTGCCCCAAGCTGTATTACTACCAAAAACATTTCCTTAAAAGCATCTGTCGTATCAAGCTTTATGAATTCATCAAGCAAAATCATATGCCCTGTGCTGCTAATAGGCAGCCATTCTGTTATTCCTTCAACAATTCCGAAAATTATTGCCTTTAAAATTTCTATCATATATGTTTAAATCTCCCGTCAAATTTGTAATCAATTAATATATGAATACGGCTGGTATTCTTGCTTTAAATAATTATAAGGGTCGGTTGAATGAAGCCTTATAACTTCCTTCCTACCGTCGTTTACCTTGTATTCAAGAATTCCACCTGCAATGTTTTGATACTGTGCCTGGCTATAATTGTTACTGTCAAAAAAAATGTCAAGCTCATTTACTATTGTGTGTAGCATAATCTATTCTTCCTCATCATAAGACTTTGGGTTTTCTTCAATTAATTTGTATAAATATTCAATAGCGTTGCTTAAACCACCAAGCTCGTCAATCAGCCCTTCTTTAACCGCCGCATCACCATCAAGAACAGTACCGACATCCATAACAAGCTCGCCTGTCTGCATCATCAGTTCCCGGAAGCGGTCACCTGAAATATTGCTGTTGGCTGAAACAAATCGAACAATTCTCTCCTGCATTTTATCAAAATAGGATAATGTCTGTGGCACACCAAGAACAAGCCCTGTCATTCTTACAGGATGAATTGTCATGGTGGCTGAGGGAACAATAAATGAATGCTTTGCACAAACAGCAAGAGGCACCCCGATAGAATGCCCACCGCCAACAACTATCGATACCGTCGGAGTTTTCATCCCAGCAATAAGCTCTGCAATTGCAAGCCCCGCTTCAACGTCGCCCCCTACGGTATTGAGAATTATAACAAGTCCCTCAATACTTTCTTCTTGCTCAATAGCAACAAGTGCAGGAATGATATGCTCATATTTTGTTGTTTTATTTTGCGGGGGAAGAATATAATGCCCTTCAATCTGCCCGATAATGCTTAAACAATGAATAACGTGTTTGGAGTTTCGGACCTGAATCTGACCGACACTTTCAATCTGTTCTTCCTGATTCTCAACAATATTATTGCTATCTGATGATTCATTAGGTTTTTCTTCGTTAACATTTTTATGATACTTAAAATTCATTTAATACTCTCCAATAGTTTTATACTATTGTTAAGCATTTTGATTAAAATTATTCAGACAACCTATTATAATGAATAATACTCTTTTAATTATATCATTAATATTTTTGATGTCAATGTAATTTGATTGGCATACTGAAAAATGTAAAATTTCTGATTTCATTTATCATCATAAAAAATAAGAAATATATAAAATAACAAATTTATATAATTTTATCGATAATATTTTACTAATTTTAGAATCAATTTATAATAAAGCCTTTTTATATTAATAGACTTCGCTGGAATTTGTTGAGCACGCCTCTCTCTTAACAAATAGCGGGGGAATTATTGAGCGGGCACCATCAACGTGCTTTAATTTCTTTATAAATTCTTATTGCTCAAAATTATCCCATTTATTATAGACTTTTTTAATAGCTTTAAATGGTGAGGAATCTCCATCCAATTTATCTTTAAAAATACTGTTTTTGCTAAACAGATTATGTATTTCCCGATAATATGTTTTTTTAAATCTTTCAGTATCTCCTTTCCCGTCAAGATATTTTTGACAAATCTGTTCATAACAATTTAGTGCTTCTTCTAAAACAAAATCTCTTTTCTTCTTAACAGTGTCTCTCTTTTTATCCGCCTCCAAATATTCAAAGCACATTGTATCAAATCCATCGACATATCTTTTTGCTGAACTTAATTGGTTAGCCATTTCAAGTTCAATTTGCCCTTGCGCTATTTTTAATTGTTCCATGCAAATTTTTAGTGATAAATCATCAAGTCGTTTTTGTTCTTTTTCTAATTTAATGTTTGCAATAACGCTATAAAAACTCAATAATAAACTAATACCAGCAATAATGCATAAAGCCCAGTCAGCCATACCTATTCCTCCTTAATTGCGTCATTTAACAAAGCTAAATATTCAAGATAATCGTCATTAGCTTGTGCACGTGGCGTTCGTAAAAATTTTCGTGCCCTAAATCTTTGGGTTTTTCTATGAGATTCTAAACCACTTGGTTCACTAAAGTATCGTACTCTTGGGGGATTTTTTGAAAGCTGACTAAATATCAAAAGCCTCACTTGTAATTCATTAAAAACAGTTTCTTTATCATCAGGATATTTACAAATGATTTCTCTAACAATTTTTTTAATGGATGACTTTTTGTTTTTGCTTTTAAGAATTTTTGATATATATCCACTAACTATACTTGATATATCCATTGTAATATCATCTCCAAACGTTATTTACCTATATTTTACCACCAAAAACAGTCAAAGGCAACATTTATTAACGACAAAGTACAAAAATCTATAAAAAGCACT
>QKDG01000124.1 GCA_003246805.1 Clostridia bacterium
TCTATTTTTATGATAAAGTAAATAAGTATGATTTTATTGCTTTATTGTGAGGTTTTAACCATGAGAATGAGAAGAAAAAAAAATCTGGAAGAAAGATATAATGCTTGTTCAGCAATGTTGCTCGAAATTGATATCAAAGACCGCAACTTAAACGAATGCAACAAAATAGAAACCAAATTTAACTGCGAAAGCGTTTTTGGCAACAATAATCCCATCCACCTTGAAATAGGCTGTGGAAAGGGTGGTTTTGTTATTGAAATGGCAAAACGTTACCCTGATATAAATTTTATTGCTGTTGAGAAAACTAAAAATGTAATTGTAACAGCCGTCGAATATGCTATTGAACAAGATGTACACAACATTCGATTCATCAATGTTGGTGCTGAATATCTCGAAAATTATTTTGACGATAGCTCAATATCAAGAATTTATCTGAATTTTTCCTGCCCTTATCCTAAAAAGAAATACTCAAAGCACAGGCTAACGCATGAGAATTATCTTAAAATATATAAAAAGATTTTAAAGCCTTACGCTGAACTTCATTTTAAAACTGATAATACACAGCTTTTTGAATTTTCAATCAACAGCTTATCTGGGTTTGGGTTTTCTCTTAAAAATGTTACCTTTGATTTACATAAAAGTGATTTTAAAAATAATATCGTTACCGAATACGAACAGAGATTTTCTGATTTGGGATTCCCTATTTATAGGCTTGAAGCGTGGCTTCATGGATAAACTAATTAATTTGTCATAATTTTTATTACAAATATTCCTTTGCTTGTATAATTATGTTATAATAATAATAAATATGGTGGGGAGGGTAATATTATGGCAAAAAAGAAAAAGGTTAAAATTCTATGGCACAGGGTTTTTCTTGCGTTATTCATACTTGTCGTCGCTATCTGGTTGCTTGTTACTGTTATTTCAGCCTCATTTCATAAGGATTCAGGCTATAATCAGACACCTGATGAATCTTCCAGCCAGGCTGAAAATACCATCAATGCAAATTATGATTATCATATTATAGAGTCCTCTGAAATTCACGAGGGTGAGCTTATTTTAGTCAATAATGAAATCGCTTTTCAGGGAAATGAGCCTGAAAATCTCACTAATGCGTTAAGCTTTTACCAACAGCTTTCAGATAAGAATTTTTATATAAAAGATAATACAGTTAATGTCCAGCCGGAGGTTATGGAAGCTTTTGTGAACATGGGTAATGACTTTTTTACAGCAACCGGAGAGAAAAACCTGATGCTGACGAGCGGTTACAGGAGCAAGCAACGACAGCAGGAACTTTATAACGAGGATTTAGAAAGAACCAATTCAACTGTTTCTACCTCTGTTTCCTTGCCAGGATATAGCGAACATAATACAGGCTATGCCGTAGATTTTGGTATTAAGCCCGAAAACAATGTTTATAAGCCCTATGACGGAACCGGGAATTTTGAATGGATTGCAGAAAATGCTTTTAAATACGGGTTTATTTTGAGATACACTACCGAAAAACAAAGTATTACTGGCATTGAAAGCGAGCCCTGGCATTTCAGGTATGTCGGGCAGCCACACGCATTCATTATAAACAAAAACAATTATTGCCTTGAAGAATATGTTGACTATTTAAAGCAGTTTGATTTTAATAAAGAGCATCTTTTTATAACCAGCTTTGATAATACTGAATACGAGATTTATTATGTCCCTGTAACTGATGGAACAACAAAAGTTCCTCTGCCAAAAATCGCAAGCTATTCAATCTCAGGCAATAATATTGACGGGTTTATCATAACTGTGAAATTATAAATATTAATTTAAAGTAAAATATATATATAAATTTTGTGTATGTATTGATTTTTTTCACTCTTTGTACTATACTATTTTTAGCACTCTTGGTAACAGAGTGCTAAAAATAGCAAAATTACGAGGAGTGTTTTTTAATGTCAAAAAAAGAATTTAAAGCTGAGTCAAAGCGACTGCTGGAAATGATGATTCACTCAATTTATACACATAAGGAGATTTTCCTGAGAGAGCTTATTTCAAACGCAAGTGATGCCATTGACAAGCTGTATTTTAAATCCCTGACTGATACTTCAATAGGCTTAGGGAAAGATGATTTTTGCATCAATATTTCTGTGGATAAAGAAAACCGCACCCTGACAATTACTGACAATGGTATCGGGATGACAAGGGACGAGCTTGAAAATAATCTTGGAACAATTGCAAAAAGTGGTTCTCTTGCGTTTAAAAACGAAAATCAGCTTTCTGAGGATGTAAGCATTATCGGGCAGTTTGGTGTTGGTTTTTATTCAGCGTTTATGGTGGCTAAAAAAGTTGTTGTTACCACAAAAGCCTATGGCAGTGATATAGCTTATAAATGGGAGTCCGAAGGTGTTGACGGATATTCTATTGAAGAAGCTAACAGGGACAGTATAGGTACTGAGATTGTTCTTTATATTATGGAAAATACCGAGGACGACAGCTATGATAAATATTTAGAGCCGTATCAGATTCAGAACCTTGTAAAAAAATATTCAGATTATATCCGATTCCCTATCAAGATGGAAATGGAAACAAGCAGGCTGAAGGAAGGCACCGAGGATGAATACGAAACTGTTGTTGAGTCAAAAAATCTTAACAGCATGATTCCTATTTGGAGAAAAAACAAGAACGAGCTGACCGATGAGGATTATAATAAATTCTATCAGGAAAAATTCCATGATTTTGAGGACCCTGCTAAATATATGCATGTAAAAACTGAGGGAACAGCAACCTATAATGCTTTGCTATTTATTCCTTCAAGAGCACCTTATGATTATTATTCAAAAGAATATGAGAAGGGCTTGCAGCTTTATTCAAGCGGTGTTCTTATTATGGAAAAATGTGCTGACCTTTTACCTGATTATTTCTCATTCGTAAAAGGGCTTGTAGACAGTGAGGATTTGTCACTTAATATTTCAAGAGAATTATTGCAGCATGACAGACAGCTGAAAATTATCGCTAAAAATCTTGAAAAAACTATCAAGAATAATCTTCTCAAAATGCAAAAGGACGAAAGAGATAAATATAACGATTTCTTTAAGACCTTTGGCTTGCAGATTAAGTTTGGCATTTATAGCTCATATGGCGCTAACAACGAGCTTTTGCAGGATTTATTGATGTTTAACACTTCATTTGGCGAAAAGCCTTCAACCCTTGATGAATATGTTTCAAGAATGAAGGAAGAACAGAAATTTATATATTATGCAGCTGGCAGCAGTGTTTCGAGAATTGATAGTTTGCCGCAGATTGAACTGTTGAAGGACAAAGGCTTTGAGGTTTTATATCTGACTGATGATGTTGACGAATTTGCTCTTAAAATGCTGATGAAATTTAAGGATAAGGAATTTAAATCAGCTTCAAGCGATGACCTTGACCTTGAAACAAAAGAGGAAAAGGAGCAGATTGAAAAGCAAAACGAAGAAAACAAGGATTTGTTCGCTATAATGAAGGATGGACTTGGAGAAAAGGTCGTTGAAGTCCGCTTATCACAGAGATTGAAATCTCATCCTGTATGCCTGACAAATGGCGGTGAAATATCGATGGAAATGGAAAAGGTGTTGAATTCAATGCCTAATAACCAAAAGGTAAAATCAGAAAAAATTCTTGAAATAAACGCCGAACACCCTGTTTTTGAATCGCTTAAAAAGCTTTATGGCGAGGATAAGGAAAAGCTGAAAAAATATGCTGAAATTCTCTATACACAAGCTTTGCTGATTGAAGGATTTAGTGTTGAAGACCCTGTAAAATTCTCAAATATGATTTGTGATTTAATGGTTGGAAAATAATTAAAAAAGAGGTGTCGGGAATTAATCCGATACCTCAACTTTTAGGAAAGCCCTTTTATACAGTTTTATTACAAAACTAAACACGTATTTTCGTGGGCTTTGCGGTTGCCCTATTACCCCTTCGCACTAAGTATTATAATTTTCAACAAACTAAGGTATCGGGAATTAACCCGATACCTTAGTAATTGTTTATTATTATTGATTATTCATATAAAGGATATTTGTTGCAAATTTCTGTTACACCTGCCCTGATTTTATCAGCGCTGTTTTCAAAATCCTTTGCTGTCAGATAAATATATTCTGCAATTTTGTCCATATCCTCAGCTTTTAACCCCCTGCTTGTTACAGCCGGTGTGCCTATCCTTATTCCGCTTGTAACAAACGGACTTTGAGGGTCATTCGGGATTGCATTTTTATTTACGGTTATATAAACCTCGTCAAGGCGTTTTTCAAGCTCTTTTCCGGTTATATTAAATGGTTGCAAGTCAACAAGCATCAGATGATTGTCTGTTCCGCCTGAAACAAGGTTGAATCCCCTCTCAACCAATCCCTTTGCAAGTGCCTGTGCATTCTCAATAACCTGACGAGCGTATTCTTTAAATTCAGGCTTTAAAGCCTCACCAAAGCAGACAGCTTTTGAAGCAATAACGTGCATTAACGGCCCACCCTGAATTCCAGGGAAGATTGCCTTATTTATTTTTAGTGCAAGCTCCTCATTATTTGTCATGATAAGCCCACCACGTGGCCCCCTTAATGTCTTATGGGTTGTTGATGTAACAACATCAGCATAAGGCACAGGCGACTGGTGTAGCCCAGCTGCAACAAGCCCTGCTATGTGTGCCATATCAACCATAAAATAAGCCCCGACGCTTTTAGCTATTTTTGAAATTCTCTCAAAATCAATAGCACGGGGATAAGCACTTGCTCCCGCAACTATCAGCTTAGGCTTATTCTCTATTGCAAGCTTTTCAAGATTATCGTAATCTATTTTTTCATCCTCGCCCAAACCATAAGGAACAAAATTATAATATTTTCCTGAAATATTTACAGGTGAGCCATGTGTTAAATGCCCACCATGAGCAAGGCTCATTCCCAAAACTGTATCCCCAGGATTAATCAAAGCAAAATATACAGCCGTATTTGCCTGTGCACCTGAATGTGCCTGAACATTTGCAAAGCCAGCACCAAACAGCTGCTTTGCTCTTTCTATTGCAATATTTTCTACGATATCAACGCACTCACAGCCACCGTAATATCTCTTTGCAGGATAACCTTCGGCGTATTTATTTGTCAAAACTGTTCCCATTGCAGCCATAACAGCAGGAGTCACGATATTTTCACTTGCGATAAGCTCAAGATTCCTTTTTTGCCTTTTAAGCTCAAGGCCCATTGCGTCCCCGACTTCCTTGTCAAATTGTGAGACAAATCCAATTGTATCAACTAATTTCTGTTCCATCAATTCCGCTCCTTTTAAAAATCATTTTACTTATTATACTTTAAAAGACAAAAGTTTGCAATATAAATAGACAATTTATATTATATGAAATAACAATATTCAATAAAACTTTCTACCGTAGCTATGAAATTAGATGAAATATATACCCATCAGCAATACAATATAAAGGTGTGTATCCACCGAGGCTAATTTTTGCGCACATATCTTCATAAGCAAAAAAAGAATGTAATACATTCTTTCAGAGAGTCGAAAATCTATGATTTTGGGCGCGAAGGGGTACGGGGGCGACCGCAAAGCCCCCGCAAATACTTGACTTATTTGTATTTAAAAAATTATGATAAACTATGAAAAATAGTTTTTATATTAGTTCTTTATCTGTTAGTACGTTTTTAAAAATTTCCTGTTTATTTTCGTTTAACAAAGCCTGATCTGCTTGAAAAATCCCATATCCATTTGCTACTATCGTATATATTTCATCGGCTTGCTTATTTAAAATAATAACATATTCATTTCCTGTTTTAAGTTTATAATCATAAGTAGTTTTATAAGAGATATATTTTTTGTTTTGTTCTTCTTGGCTTAATGTATTCAATTCCATTTTTTTGACTGATGCTTCATCAAGTGATTTTATTAAATCTGATATTTTAATATCGCCACCACTCAAATATACTGTAACTGTTCCT
>QKDG01000091.1 GCA_003246805.1 Clostridia bacterium
GTATGGCAATATCTTGATAAAAATAAAGGGAGGGAATAAAATTGGGAGCAAATATTGTTAATCTGAATATAAATCCTTGCAAAATGTGCATGCCGATGGGTGCGGCCTCAGCTTTATGTGGAATAAAGGGCTGTATGTCAATTCTGCATGGCTCGCAGGGTTGTGCAACTTATATAAGAAGGCATATGGCAACTCACTACAACGAGCCTGTTGACATTGCATCATCCTCCCTGACAGAGGAGGGTACGGTTTTTGGCGGGCAGGAAAATCTAAAAAAAGGTATAAACAACCTTATAAAACTTTATAATCCTGAGATTATAGGGATAGCAACAACCTGCCTTGCAGAAACAATCGGCGAGGATGTTGAGGCAATAGTTAAAAATTTTTATGCTGAAAATCCTGATACTAAGGTTAAAATAATCAACGTATCCTCAGCAGGCTATGGCGGAACACAATACGAGGGCTTTTTTAAGGCTTTGAGGGCAGTTGTTGAGCAGACACAGCAGGACAGCACACCAACAGGAAAAATAAATATTGTTACCCCAATGATTTCACCTGCTGATACACGCTGGATTAAAGAGTTTCTTGAAGAAATGGGAGTAGATTATATCCTGCTACCCGATTTGTCAGAAAACCTTGACGGTGTTTCACAAGAAAAATATGAGAGATTAAAAAGCGGCGGTACTGATATTGAAGATATCGCAAAAATGGCAGGCTCAAAAATAACAATAGAGCTTTCTGAGTTTGTCAAGGACGAGGATTCAGTCGCTAAATATTTGTATGACAGCTTTGCTGTTCCGTATATAAGGCTGCCGTTGCCAACGGGAATAAGAGCAATGGATTCTTTTATAGATGCTATCAAGAATAATGGCGGAAGCGTTACTAAAAAAATTGTAAAGGAACGTGGAAGATATCTTGACGCAATGGTTGACAGCCATAAATATTGTGCTGAGGCAAGGGTATCAGTTTTTGGGGAGCCTGATTTTGTACTCGCTGTTACGGGATTATGCACAGAAAACGGTGCAGTTCCCGTCGTTGCAACAACAGGCTCGGTATGTAACAGCTTTAAGAAAAAGCTTGAGCCTGAAATCTCAGAGGTTTCAAAAAGAATGTTTGTTGAAAAAACAGTAATTACAGATGATTGCGATTTTGAGGCAATTGAAGAGTTTAGCAAGGAGCTTGGCGCGAATATAATGATAGGAAATTCAGACGGACGAAGAATTTCACACAAGCTCGGGATAGACCTTATAAGGTGTGGGTTCCCCATACACGACCATTTAGGTGGGCAAAGGATAAGAATGCTCGGGTTTGAAGGGTCACTCAACATTCTTGATGGTATTGCAAACAGTATCCTTGAAAACAAGGAAAAGAATTTTAGAACAAAAATATATGACAGCTTTTTTAAAGCATCAAAAGAAAAGAAGAATGAAGAAGAGAATATGAAAACAATTGAAGAAAAAACAAAATCCCACCCTTGCTTTAATTGCGGAGCAAACAAAAACGCAAGAATTCACCTGCCTGTTGCGCCAAAATGCAATATCCAGTGCAACTATTGTGTAAGAAAATATGATTGCCCTAACGAAAGCCGTCCCGGTGTGACCACCGAGGTGCTTTCACCACAAAAAGCATTTGAGAAATATGTTGCAGTAAAAGAAAAAATGCCTAATCTCACTGTTGTAGGTATAGCAGGGCCTGGCGATGCTTTGGCAAACTGGGATAAAACAAAGGAAACACTTTCGCTTATAAGAGAATATGACCCTGATGTAACGTTTTGTCTATCAACAAATGGGCTGATGCTTCCCCTTTATGCACAGGAGCTTATAGACCTTGGCGTATCGCATGTTACTGTAACAATGAATGCGGTTGACACAAAGATAGGGGCAGAAATTTATAACCATGTAAATTATATGGGAATAAGATTTACGGGTGAGGCAGCTGCGGCGATTCTTCTTGCTAATCAGCTTTCCGGGCTTAAATATTTAGCATCAAGAGGAATAATATGCAAGGTAAACTGCGTAGCCTTAAAAGGAATAAACGATGGCCATATCTATGAGGTGACAAAAAAAGTTAAGGAAATCGGTGTGTACATAACAAATATTATGCCACATATCCCGGTAGAAGGCTCTTGCTTTGAGGACCTTGACAGGCTGAACAATAAAGAAATCAACGAGCTTAGGGAAAAATGCGAGGTTAACATCAAGCAGATGCGCCATTGCCGACAATGCCGTGCTGATGCAATAGGAACCCTTGACAATGATTTATCTATCGAATACAGGGGATGCAGCCAAAAATCAGCAGATGATGAATTAAGCCTGCCACAGGCAAAGTTTGCTGTTGCAACAAAAAGTGGCATGCTTGTAGATCAGCATTTTGGCCATGCCGATGAATTCTATATTTATGAGAGCAACGGCAAGGATGCAAAGTTTATTGAAAAACGCACAGTTTCCAAATACTGCACGGGCAGTGAAAACTGTGACGATAAAAAAAGCAAGATAGATACTATTTTAAATGCAGTTTCCGACTGCAACGGAGTGCTTGCGTTGAGAATAGGCGAATCACCATCACAAAAGCTAAAAGATAGTGGCATTGAGGTTATAAGCACTTATGACAGAATTGAAGATGCAGTAAAAACTGCAGCTTTAAATATAATTAAGAAGGGATGATTTAAATGGTTCAGCCAAAATATCACATTTTTGTTTGCACAAGCTGCCGTATTAACGGTGTTCAAAAGGGCTTTTGTTTTCAAAAAGGGAGCGTTAACCTTGTTCAGAAGTTTATGGAGGAAATTGAAGACAGAGAGCTGACCTCAGACTGTATGGTAACAAATACGGGCTGCTTTGGAATCTGTGAAAAAGGGCCTGTTGCAGTGGTATATCCTGAGGGGATATGGTATGGCAACTTATCTGATGAAGCAGTTGAGGAAATTTGTGAAAAGCATCTTGAAGGTGGTACTCCGGTAGAAAAGTATAGGATATAGCTTGATTTTGGGGGCGCGGTATGGTAAGAATAATTGATAGAACATTATCGTGTATTGACAAATATATGCCAGAAAAAGAAAAGGTAAACCGTCTTGCTGGCTTGCTTTCTGATGCCGGCTTGAATTATATTGAATGCTCGGAATATATTTATTCGATGCTTGGTGCTTTTGCTAATAAAGAAAAGCTTTTTCTAAGGCTTGATAATATCGAAAACCTGCCGAAATACCCTGAAATAAACCGCTTTGTCTGTAAAAATGTAAAATCCGAAAACACAAAAGTGGTGACAGAAATACAGGCAAACGATTTAAGGGAAATCAATCATATTATGCAGTATGGGAATTTTCAGAACGTAAGAATTTGCGGGCTTGATGATATAATGATTCACTCATTTGAAAATTCATTCAAGCAGATTATTACAAAGCTGCAGGGGCATATTCAGCTATGCCCTGAAAATTCCTATGATTTTGCAACGGCAATAGCTGTTGAATGGATAATATTCGGGCAGACGGATGTTGTTACAGCTTTTTCAGGCATTGGTAATTTTGCCCCTACCGAAGAAGTTATAATAGCCCTGAGGAGCGAAAAAAGATACAAGCCAAATCAATCATATGCAATGTTCCCTGAGATTAAAAGGATTTTAGAAGAAATAACAGGAAAAACAATACCCAGCAAAAAACCTGTTATAGGCAGCGAAATTTTCCACGTTGAGGCAGGGATACATATTGACGGGATAAATAAATCACCAAAAAATTATGAGCCATTTGAGCCGGAGCTGGTTGGAAACGAAAGAAAATTTGTTCTTGGCAAGCATAGCGGGACAAATTTTATAAAAATAAAGCTGAAAGAGCTTGGTATAGAAAGCGACAAGCTATGCGTAAACGAGGTTTTGAATCAGGTGAGAGCAAAATCAATTAATAAAACGGATAGCCTGACAGACAGCGAACTGATTGAAATAGTTGAATTACTGTTAAGCGCTGAGGTCAGCTGACATCCGGGAAGGGAGGAATGTGAATGAAGCAAAAGTGCTTTATTGTTGACACAACGCTGAGGGACGGCGAGCAATCCCCAAACATTGCCCTTACTATCGAGCAAAAGGTTATAATAGCACAGCTGATTGAAGAAGCCGGTGTTTATCAGATAGAAGCAGGTATCCCCGCAATGGGGGACTGTGAGATAACTGCTATCCGCGAAATAATGAAAAACAGAAAAAGCGCAAGAATAGCTGTGTGGGCACGGCTTAATATTGAAGATATAAAAAAATGCGGAATGTGCGAGCCTGATATCATTCACATCAGCCTTCCGGTATCCTATGCACAAATATACAGCAAGCTTAACAAAAACAAGGCGTGGATAATAAAGAACCTCAATACCTGTATCAGGCAGGCACAGTGCTATAATAGTGAAATTACAATTGGATTTGAGGATGCGTCACGTGCTGATATTTCATTCCTTATTCATTTGTGCAATACTGTCAGAGAGCTTGGGATAAACAGAATCAGGTTCTCAGATACTGTTGGCGTACTTATACCTTCAAAATGTTCACAATATATTAACGATATAATTAAAACAACGGGAATAGAAGTTGAATTTCATGCACATAATGATTATGGGCTTGCCTGTGCAAATAGTGTTGAGGCAGCAAAATCAGGTGCAAAGTATGTTGATACGACTATTTTAGGCATTGGTGAAAGAGCAGGAAATTGTAATATGACAAAACTCATACACGCATCTGAGCAGATTATTGATTGGAATGTCAACAAGCTGGCTGCCCAGCTGCTTGAAGAAGGTTTTAAATCTGTTATAAAGAAACTGTAAACTGCATTATGAACAATGAAGTATCATAATGCAGATGCATCAATGTCGATGCATATTGGATTACCCTTGTTTTAATAGCAAGGGTAATTTTTTTATTTCTAAAAAGTCAATGCACCAAATGGTAGAATTTTTCATTAATAAATTATGCAATTTATACAAAGTCACGTTTTTAAATCCCTGGTATTGACATATGGGTATATTGCTAATAGAATATAAGCAACACAAAGAGGTGCAGTGTATTTTTACTGCGCCTCTTTTGTTTTATTTTGAAAGGATGGTATTGTATGAAAAAGTTTGTAGCATTGGTAATGACAGTTTTAGCGGGTATGCTTATACTTTCTGGATGTGTAAGCACAGGAGCGTCCTCGTCTGACAGCGAGAATACTTCTTTGGATACAGCATCAGCCGAGAGCAGCAATATTTCCGGGGAAATAACAGTGTTTGCTGCCGCAAGCCTAACAGAGGCACTTAATGAAATTCATAAGGCTTATAACGAGCTATATCCTGATGTAACAATTGTGTTGAACTTTGATTCAAGCGGAACACTTAAAACACAGATAGAACAGGGAGCAGAGGCAGATATTTTCATATCAGCAGCACAAAAGCAAATGAATGGGCTTGAAGAATCAGGATATATAAAAGCTGACACAAGAAAAAATATACTGATAAATAAGGTTGTGCTTATTGCACCAGAAAATAAAGACGTTTTGTTTGATAGATTTGAGGATTGCGCAACAGATAAAGTATCATTGATTGCAATAGGAAATCAGGATGTTCCCGTAGGGCAGTATGCAGAGGAAATATTCACAAACCTTAATATATGGGAGAATATACAGAGCAAAGCCTCATTAGGCTCAAATGTTAAAGAAGTTCTTTCACAGGTTGAGAATGAAAGCGTTGACTGCGGTGTTGTATATTCAACTGATGCAAAGACAGCAAATGGTATAAAGGTAATATGCGAAGCACCCGAGGGGAGCCATTCACCTGTTGTTTATCCTGCTGCAATTCTTGAAACATCTGAAAATACAGAGGCAGCACAGAATTTTATAGAATTTTTGACAAAAGAAACAGCAAAGGAAAAATTTGAGGCTGTTGGATTCACAATGGCTGAATAGAAAATATAAAAAATATAACAGGGGG
>QKDG01000082.1 GCA_003246805.1 Clostridia bacterium
TTTTTAATAATAATACAATAAATAAAACAGGAGGATTTAAATGAAGGGAATTAAAATTCTGGGCATTGGTGCATTTGCCCCTTCTAACGTGGTGTCAAATGATGATTTTTCAAAAATAGTTGATACTTCTGACGAGTGGATATATTCAAGGACAGGGATGAAGAAAAGGCATTTATCAAAGGGAGAGCCAACATGGTTCTTGGCAAAATCAGCATGCGAAGATGCCCTGAAAAAATCGGGTTTGAAGGCAGAGGATATCGACCTTATCATAGTAGCGACTATCACACCCGACTATTTTACCCCCTCAATGGCTTGTATTATTCAAAGAGAGCTTGGAATAGAGAAGTGTATTGCTGTTGATGTAAACGCAGCATGCTCAGGCTTTATCTATGGAATTGATATGGCAAGCAAGTATATTGCATGTGGTGACGCAAGGAACGCTATTGTTGTTGGGGCTGAAAATCTTTCTAAAATAACTGATTATACAGACAGGGCATCATGTGTTCTGTTTGGAGATGGAGCAGGCGCATGCGTACTGACAGCAGGTGAGGGCACTTTTGCAACATACTTGGGTGCTGACGGCAGCGGAGCAAAATTCATGGTTGCAAGGCAGATTCCTCCTCGCAATATGATAATAAATGGTGACGAGCCTGAATTTGATGACGGTATACCAAAGAGCAAAGAGCATTATTTGTTTATGGACGGCAAGGAGGTTTATAAGTTTGCAATAAAAGCACTTCCTCACGCTGTTGAAATGGCATGCAAAAAGGCAGGAATAAGCGTTGAGGATATCGCCCTTATTATTCCTCACCAGGCTAATATAAGAATTATAGAAACAGCTGCACAAAGGCTTGGGGTTCCTATGGATAAGATGCAGGTAAATATAGAAGAATACGGCAACACTTCAAGTGCAAGCATTCCTCTTGCATTGAATGAAGCATACGAAAAAGGAAAAGTAAAAAAAGGCGATAAGGTCTGTCTTGTCGGATTTGGTGCAGGGCTTACTTATGGCGCTGTATTATATGAAATATAAGGAGAGTTTGCATGAAAACAAAGATTACTGAACTTTTGGGGATAAAATATCCAATCATCCAGGGTGGAATGGCATGGGTGGCAGAAAGCACACTTGCAGCAGCAGTATCTAATGCGGGGGGGCTTGGGCTTATTGCTGGTGGTTCTGCCCCTATTGAGTATTTAAGGGAACAGATAAGGAGTTGCAAATCGTTGACTGACAAGCCATTTGGGGTTAACATAATGTTGATGAGCCCTAATGCAGAAGAGCTTGCACAGCTTGTTATCGATGAGGGGGTTCCTGTTGTTACCACAGGTGCAGGAAACCCTGGCAAATATATTGAGGCATGGAAAGCAGCAGGAATAAAAATCATCCCTGTTATACCATCAGTTGCACTTGCAAAAAGAATGGAAAGAGCAGGAGCAGATGCTATTATTGCTGAGGGAACAGAATCAGGCGGACATATCGGAGAAATAACTACAATGTGCCTTGTGCCACAGGTTGCTGATGCGGTAAGTGTTCCTGTAATAGCTGCCGGAGGAATTGCCGACGGAAGAGGAATAGCAGCAAGCTTTATGCTTGGGGCTGAGGGTGTTCAGGTTGGAACAAGATTTTTGGCGGCAGAGGAATGCCAGATTCACGAGAATTATAAAAACCTTGTAATTGATGCAAAGGATACAGACAGTATAGTAACAGGCAGATTTACAGGCCACCCTTGCAGGGGAGTAAAAACAAAGTTTGCAAAATCACTTTTGAGCTTTGAGAGAGAGGGCGGCACACCAGAGGAATTTGAGAAAATCACATTAGGCTCACTTAAAAAAGCAGCAATTGACGGTAATGTTGACGAAGGCTCATTCCTTTGTGGCGCAATAGCAGGGCTTGTGAACAAAATTCAGCCTGCTAAGGAAATTGTTGAAGAAATGTTTGGCGAGGCAGAAAAGCTACTCAACAAATAACTGATACTAAGACGTAATAAGATTCTCACTAAAATTAATAAAGTTTTGGGAGAGTGACAATATGGAAAAGGTGTACATTGGCATTTGCATAGGTTTTATAGCTGTTAGTATTGTTTTGATTATTATTAAGACGGTGAAATACACTAATTTCAAAAAGAGTCAATCAGGTGAATTGAAGTTTTCAAATTTTTATGATACAGTTGCATTTAATTATGCAATTATACTTGGCTTTGCGTGGGAAATATACTGGCGCGTCTTTACTGACATAAATGTAGTGGGCATAGGCGTGATATTGGGTGTTTTTATCGGTGGTTATATTCCCCAAAAAGCGCTTGGAATGTTAAAGCTTGAAATGTTATACAGCGATAAGATTATTATAAATGATACAACAATACAAGCGAGTGAAATTGATGCTATTGAATTAAAGAAAAGATTTGCTTTCAGGCCGATTACCTGTAACGTTAAAGTAAAAAATACAACAGGCACAAACCTGCACGTAACCAAAAAGAAGATGATAAAGCTGAAAGAGTTTTGTGAAGTTAACAGCATTCAGTTTTATAGCCAGAATGGTTAGGTGGAGACGAAATGAATTGGGATAAGGTAGGATTTGTTGTTCAAATAATTTTGTCAGCCGGGCTATTTATATTTAGTGCACTTTTATTAGCTAAAACAGTGATAAGGCATAAAAGAATGAAAATGGAATTTGCGATATCACAGGGTGAATTTGTTTCTTTTAATATTATAAGAGGTTATGTTTTTTCAGGCTTGATGGGTTTATATCTGATTATGGCTTTTTTGTTTGAAATGGGTGGACATAGAGAAGGTGTCTCTTTTAACTTTTTGGTAATAGTATTATTGTTTAAGCTTTTTGTTATAAATAATATGGTATACATCGGCAACACAGCAATATTTGCAAATCAAAGGTTTATTGAAACAAAAGATATTTTAAGCATTAAATATGATTATTACAGCTTTGGAAGACACGCAGAGGTTTGTTTAACAAATGGGCAGAAAGAAAGGTTTAAAACACCTGATAAGCTAAAACGATATTTAAATGAGCATTTTGAGAAATATGTTGAAAATCCGCATTATTAATTAACAGCAGGAGGGTGACGAAATGAATTGGCAGATGGTTGATTATATTATAAATATTGGTGCCCTATGTGCTTGCATTATTTATTTTTCTTTTAGATTTTTGAGGGAAACAATAGGATATATAAAACTGCTAAAACAATATTTTTCAGGCGATAACGATAAGGTAATATATAGAAATCAAATAAGAGTTGTTGTTGCTATTGCAATATTATTATTATTTTATTTCAGTGCCGCGATACTGTATTTTCAAGACGGCAACTTTATAATGTTTATATTTTTTACTTGGTGGGCTGTGAGTTCAGTATCAACGTTTTATCGGCAAGCATTTATTTTATCAGAGAGCAAAATGCTTGTGCATAATCTGATTTTAAAGCACGAAGATATAACAAATATTGAATATCAAGAAAACAGGCTGATAAAAAAGGTTATTATTTATCATCGAAATGACGACAGCGAAACTTTAAACGCAAATAAAAAAATGATAAAGGCTTTAAAAGAAAATTTTGTGGACGATGAGAGCAAAGAAAAATTATTTTAGGGGGAAATCAAATGGCTAAAACAGCAATAATTACTGGCGCATCACAGGGGATAGGCGCTTGTATTGCAAAAAGGCTTGCAAAAGACGGGTTTAATATAGCAGTAAATTATTATCCGAGCGAAAGCGACAAAGCAAAGGCAGAAGCAGTTGCAGAGGATTGCCGTGCTTTTGGAGTTGAAGCAGAAACATTTTCAGCTGACGTATCAAAATACGCTGACTGTGAAGAAATGACTAAGGCGATTAAAGAGAGATTTTCAACAATTGACGTTCTTGTCAACAACGCAGGAATAACAAAGGACGGTTTGCTTGCAAGAATGTCAGAAGACCAGTATGACATGGTTATTGCAGTAAATCAAAAAAGCGTATTCAACATGACAAAGCATGCCGGAACAATAATGATGAAGCAGAGAAGTGGCAGAATTGTAAATATGTCATCTGTTGCAGGTGTTCACGGGAATCCGGGGCAATTCAATTATTCAGCATCAAAGGCAGCTGTTATCGGGATGACAATGTCATCAGCGAAGGAGCTTGGTTCAAGGAATGTTACAGTAAACGCTGTTGCACCTGGATTTATACAAACACCTATGACAGATGCACTGACGGAAGAACAAAAGAAGGCAATCTTAAATCAGGTAGCGATGAGAAGATACGGGCAGGTTGATGAAATCGCAGGCGTCGTATCCTTCCTTGTATCTGATGATGCATCTTATATCACAGGACAGACGATTGAAATAAGCGGCGGGCTTTCAATGTAAAAAATCTTTTTGGGAGAAGTATATGAATAGAGTAGTTATAACAGGAATGGGAACAGTAAACCCACTTGGAAAAAACGCAGAAGAGTTCTGGAAAAATATCGTTGCAAATAAAATAGGATTTTCTTATATAGACCAGTTTGACGCAGAAAATTTTGATGTTAAAATAGTTGGCGCTGTAAAGGACTTTGATTCAGGCAAATACATTGACAAAAAAGAAGCAAAGAGAATGGAACGCTTCACACAGTTTGCTGTGTATTCCACATTAGATGCGCTTAGTGACGCAGGCACAGATTTAAAGGATTTAGACCCTTTCAGGGTTGGGGTTATTATCGGCTGTGGAATAGGTGGACTTGAAGAAACACAGAGTGAGCATAAAAAATATCTTGAAAAAGGCCCAAACAGAATATCTGTTTTTTATATCCCTACAATGATAGCGAATATGGCAGCAGGGCAGGTTTCAATGTCGACTGGCTTTAAAGGCTCAAATTTCGCAACAGTTACTGCCTGTGCATCTGCTACCCACGCAATAGGCGAGGCGTTCAGAAAAGTTAAGCACGGATATCTTGACGCTTGTATCTGTGGCGGAACAGAAAGCTGTATTACTGAGTTTGCTCTTGGTGCATTCAACAATATGAAGGCATTGTCAAATGCTACCGAGCTTGACAAGGCATCAACCCCGTTTGACGCTGAAAGACAAGGCTTTGTTCTTGGCGAGGGTAGCGGCATATTGGTTATTGAAGAGCTTGAGCACGCAAAGGCAAGGGGCGCCAAAATATATGCCGAGATTGTCGGCTATGGTGAAACTGCTGATGCTTATCATATAACTTCACCTGACCCTGAGGGAGAGGGTGCTGCAATGGCAATGAAAATGGCTTATGAAGAAGGTGGATTATCTGCCGGGGATATTGGTTATATTAATGCCCACGGGACATCAACAGGCTTAAATGATAAGTATGAAACACTTGCGATTAAAAAGGCATTGGGCGAACAAGCAGAAAATGTTGTAATAAATTCCACAAAATCAATGACAGGCCATCTGCTTGGTGCTGCTGGCGGGATAGAAGCAATTGTAACAGCTTTATCTTTAAAAAATGGGATTGTTCACAAAACAGTGGGATATAAAACGCCAGACCCTGAATGTGACCTTGATTATTGTGTTGAAGCAAACAGGGAAATCAGCATCAAAGCAGCATTGTCAAATTCACTTGGCTTTGGCGGACACAATGCAACAATTTGCCTGAAACGTTATGAATAAGGGAGGATACTAATGGCTAAGATTGAGAACACAACAGAATGCGTTGAAGCTTTGATGGAAATGATGAAAAGCAAAAACGCAAAAAGCCTGCATGTTATAGAGAAAGAATTTGAGTTTTTTATAGAAATGGATTGCGAGAAATCACCTGTAATCGTAAGCGGAGAAATGCCACAGTATAAAATGCCTGTTGCTGCTGAGCAAAACACAGCAAGCAAGCCGGAGGTTAGTGCTAAGCCACAGGGCAATATTGTTAAGGCCCCTATTGTAGGCACCTA
>QKDG01000151.1 GCA_003246805.1 Clostridia bacterium
TATACGTTCTGAGGGTGGGTATATATGGGCTTGTAAGAACTATGACGGTGATGTAATGTCTGATATGGTTGCTACTGCATTTGGCTCACTTGCTATGATGACTTCTGTTCTTGTATCACCTGATGGAGTGTATGAATATGAGGCGGCTCATGGAACTGTTCAGCGCCATTATTACAAGCACTTAAAGGGTGAAAAAACATCAACAAACTCTGTTGCAACACTTTTTGCATGGACTGGTGCACTAAAAAAACGTGGCGAGCTTGATAATAATGCTGAGCTTATTACTTTTGCTGATAATCTTGAAAAAGCAACTATCACAACAATTGAAGAAGGAGTTATGACAGGCGATTTAGCTTCTCTTTCAACAATTAATAACAAAAAGGTAGTTTCAACTGAGGAATTCTTGATTGCTATCAACGAAAGATTGCAAAAGCTTTTATAAATTTTTCATTAGCTTATAAAAAATGGAGGGGTTAATATGTCAAAGCATAGCTCTATCTCTACATCTGTAATAAAACGTCTTCCACGATATCATAGATTTTTAAAGGAGCTTTTAAGACAAAATATTGTTAGAATTTCATCAAGAGAGCTTTCAGAAAAAATGCATCTGACAGCTTCACAAATCAGGCAGGATTTAAACTGCTTTGGTGGGTTCGGGCAGCAAGGCTATGGTTATAATGTTGAGGACCTTTATCATGAGATTGGCAAGATACTTGGTGTTGATAAAAGCTTGCTACTCACATGAACTTTAAAGACAGAGGCTGTGAGCTTATTGGTATTTTTGATATCAACGAAAGCATTATCGGTAATAGTGTTGCAGATATAATAATCTCAGACTCATCAGAGCTTGATGAATTCTGCAAGATTAATAAACCAGATATCGCTATTCTGTGCATACCGAAAAATGCGGCACAGGATATTGCAGATAAACTAATTAACCTTGGGATAACTGCTTTCTGGAATTTCAGCCACTATGATTTAAGGCTTGATTATGCCCATGCCGTTGTTGAAAATGTGCATCTGGGTGACAGCCTTTTAACCTTGACATACGGCATTAATAATGATGATACTTAATTATAAAGGCTCACAGGCAAAAACCTGTGAGCCTCAGTTTTTATAAAAAATACTTTCTAACATTTTATAGTATACTAAGTGCATATTTCGGGGGCTTTGCGGTCGCCCCTGCACCCCTTCGCCACAAAAACTAAAATTATTTGAATCTATAAAGTCTCACAGGGAATTACCTGTGAGACTTTATTGTTATTCGTAATGGAAAACGTCAATCCATTTCATTAAAAGTTCTTTCTCAGCAGGATTACCGTCAGCAAGCTTTGCAGCTGCAACAATAGGAAGCCAATCCTGAACATATTTCTTTTTTGTGTTCGTCTTCTTGCAAAAAGTATCAAGATAAATCTCAGCTACTTCAGGGAAGTTAAGGCACAGGAACAAATAAGTTTTTCCTGCATCGGCGCTTGCATTACCCTGCCTTGCTGCTACCCAGTCAACAATAAAAGTTCCTTTATCATTTATAATAATATTCATAGGTGTAAAATTACAGTGGCATAGCTTTGTATGCTTTGGCATTGTTTCAAGCCTTGTGAGCATTTCATACCGTTTATTATCATCAATACAGTCAACACTCTTTATCTGCCTTTGTAGCTTATCCTTAAGCTTGCTGAGTAAAGGAGCATTTTTAGAATGAACCTGCAACTGCAAGTCAACCATATCATCAACATACTTATTGATATTTTCTGGGTTTTCCTTCATCATCTGATAAAGAGTTTTTCCCTCAATGTGGTCCATTGTTATAGCCCACTTACCGTCAACCTTTGAAACCTCATGAATAACCGGAACATTAAGACCCGTTGTTTCAACTCGTGAATGAGTGAGCGCTTCATACAAAGCAGCAGTCTTAGGTTGATTCTCGTTGAATATCTTTATTACCATATCCCCTTCTTTGTAGACATCAACAATATCTCCCTTTGCAATTAATTCTCTTTTACTCATAATACATCTGCCTCCGAACTTTATTTTATGTTTAAATTATACTACTATTATTAAAATTTGTCCACTGTTTTTGTATAAAAATTATAGTTTTTTTATATAATTATTCTATTATAAGCAGATACTGCATTTTTTATTCTGCTATTGATTTCATTAAAATAACTAAAAAACAGTTTAGTATTTGTATAATATTAATATAAATACAGGGTAAAATATATAAAACATTGTGATATAACAAGATTGACAAATAATTAACAAACATATATAATTAAATCATAGAAACAAACCACAAAACTACTTTATTCTAAATAATCAGGAGGGCTAAGTATGGCAAACACAGTAGAAAAAACACCTATTGCAACTGGCTTGGTTGACAGTGTTGAAGCATTGGCAGCTAAAATGAATGAGATTAAAGAGGCTCAAAAAATATTCGCAACTTATTCACAGGAACAGGTTGATAAAATATTCTATGCAGCAGCTACTGCGGCTAACTCACAACGAATTCCGTTGGCTAAAATGGCAGTTGCTGAAACAGGTATGGGTATTGTTGAAGATAAGGTTATCAAAAACCATTATGCTTCAGAATACATTTACAACGCTTATAAGGACACAAAAACCTGTGGTGTTCTTGAAGAAGACAAAGCATTTGGTATTAAGAAAATTGCTGAACCTATCGGCTTGATTGCGGCTGTTATTCCAACAACAAACCCAACTTCAACTGCTATATTCAAATCACTAATCGCTTTAAAAACAAGAAACGGTATTATATTCTCCCCTCATCCAAGAGCAAAGGGATGCACTATCGCTGCTGCTAAAATTGTTCTTGATGCTGCTGTTGCTGCGGGTGCTCCAAAAGGCATTATTGGCTGGATTGATGTTCCTTCTCTTGAACTTACAAACGAAGTAATGAAAAATGCTGACATTATTCTTGCAACAGGTGGCCCTGGAATGGTTAAAGCTGCTTATTCATCTGGCAAACCGGCTCTTGGAGTTGGTGCTGGTAATACACCTGTAATTATTGATGAATCTGCTGATATTCAGATGGCTGTTAACTCAATCATTTTGTCAAAAACATTTGATAACGGTATGATTTGTGCTTCTGAACAATCAGTTATCGCTCACAAAAGTATTTACGACAAGGTTAAAAAGGAATTTGAGCTAAGAGGCTGCTATTTCCTTAAAAATGATGAGACAGAAAAAGTTAGAAAAACAATTATCATAAACGGTGCACTGAACGCAAAAATCGTTGGACAAAAAGCACACGCTATTGCTAAGCTTGCTGGCGTTGATGTTCATGAAAAAACAAAAATTCTTATCGGAGAAGTTACTTCTGTTGAAGTTGAAGAAGAATTTGCACACGAAAAGCTCTCCCCTGTTCTTGCTATGTACAAGTCAGAAAGCTTTGACGATGCAGTAAGCAAGGCTGAGGTTCTCGTTGCTGATGGTGGATACGGACATACATCTTCACTATACATCAATACAACTACTGAAAAAGAAAAGCTTGCAAAATTCTCAGCAGCTATGAAGACCTGCCGTATTGTTATCAACACTCCTTCATCACATGGTGGAATCGGTGACCTTTACAACTTTAAGCTTGCTCCTTCACTAACACTTGGCTGTGGCTCATGGGGTGGAAACTCTGTTTCTGAAAACGTTGGTGTTAAGCATCTAATCAATATTAAGACAGTTGCTGAGAGGAGAGAAAATATGCTTTGGTTCAGAGCGCCTGAAAAGGTTTACTTCAAAAAAGGCTGTATGCCTGTTGCTCTTGATGAAATAAAGAATGTTTTAGGTAAAAAGAGAGCGTTTATTGTTACTGACTCTTTCCTTTTCAAGAACGGATATACTAAATCAATTACAGACAAGCTTGATGAAATGGGCGTTGCTTATACTGTGTTTTCAGATGTTCAGCCTGACCCTACTCTTGCAAATGCAAAAGCTGGTGCAAAAGCTATGGCTGCATTCGAACCTGATTGTATTATTGCCTTCGGTGGTGGTTCTGCAATGGATGCCGGCAAAATCATGTGGGTAATGTATGAGCATCCGGATGCTGACTTTATGGATATGGCTATGCGTTTCATGGATATAAGAAAGAGAGTTTACAACTTCCCAAAAATGGGCGAAAAGGCATACTTTATTGCTATTCCAACATCTTCTGGAACAGGTTCAGAAGTTACTCCTTTCGCTGTTATAACTGATGAAAATACAGGGGTTAAATATCCTCTTGCTGATTATGAATTACTTCCAAACATGGCAATAGTAGATACAGACAATATGATGAGCCAGCCAAAGGGCTTGACAGCTGCATCAGGTATTGATGCACTGACTCACTCATTAGAGGCTTATGCTTCAATGCTTGCATCTGATTATACCGATGGCCTTGCACTTAAAGCTATAAAAAATATCTTCACATTTTTACCAAGAGCTTATGACAAAGGAGATACTGACACTGTAGCTCGTGAAAAAATGGCTGATGCGTCAACAATGGCTGGTATGGCATTTGCTAACTCATTCCTTGGTGTTTGTCACTCAATGGCGCATAAGCTTGGTGCTTTCCACCATCTGCCACACGGTGTAGCAAATGCATTATTGATAACTGAGGTTATGAAGTTTAATGCTGACGAATGTCCTACAAAAATGGGTACATTCTCACAATACCAATATCCACACACCATGGAAAGATATGCTGAAATTGCTGACTTTATCGGCATCAAAGGCAAAAACAATCAGGAAAAGCTGGATAATTTTATTGTTGCTATCAATGAGCTTAAAGCAAAGGTTGGCATCAAAAATTCAATAAAAGAATACGGTATTGATGAAGCAGATTTCATTAACAAACTAGATGAAATGGTTGAACAGGCATTTGACGACCAATGCACAGGCGCAAATCCTAGATATCCACTAATGAGTGAAATCAAGGAAATGTATTTAAATGTTTACTACGGCAAATAATTCTTCCAAATTTTAAAAATTTCTCCTATACATCCATGTATAGGAGAAATTTTTAATGGAAAATACATATTATTATCTTATTTTATATGTAAAATAAATATAACAATGAATAAAGGATTATTTTATGATAAAGAACTTAACACAAGGGAATCCATTAAAAATCTTAATACTATTTGCGCTACCTATGCTGCTTGGCAATGTATTTCAACAGCTTTATAATCTTACAGATTCAATAATTGTAGGGCAATTTGTTGGTGCGGATGCATTGGCAGCAGTTGGAAGCACCTTCCCTATTACATTTTTAATAACTGGAATCGCATCAGGTGCAAGTGTTGGCTGCTCAATAATTATTTCTAAGGATTTTGGTGCACAAAGCAAGAGAATTAAAAGCAGTATTTACTCCTCAATTATTCTTGTTTCAATAATCGGACTAATTGTTATGATAACTTTGTTGATTTTTTTGGAGCCGTTTCTTAAATTTTTAGGAACCCCCACAGAAATTTTTGAACATACTTACAGCTATTGCAGAATTGTTATGTTTGGTTGTTACTTTATGTTTTTATATAACTGCCTTACTTCAATCTATAATGCTTTGGGAGATTCTAAAACACCGCTTAAATTCCTGATTATATCAACTTTAATAAATATAGTTCTGGATATTGTGCTGATTACTCAATTTAATTTAAAAACAAATGGTGCGGCAATTGCAACATTAATCACACAATTTATTGCAATGTGCGGATTGTTATTAAGTTTTGTCAGGACACTACCTAAATTTAATTTTCAAAAGGTTGAACGTGTTTTTGAAGGCAAGATAGCCAGAGAAATGATATATATTGCCATACCATCTATAATTCAACAAGCAATAATTTCAATTGGTATGATTACCGTGCAGAGCATTGTTAATTCATACGGAAAAGAATTCATAGCAGGGTATTCTGCCGCTACAAAAATTGACGCAATAGCGATAATGCCAATGTTCAGTGTATCTATTGCATTATCAACTTTCACTGCACAGAACTTTGGCGCAAAGCAAATTAAAAGAGTGTACGACGGTTTTAAATCATCATTACTTCTTGTCTTTCTTCTTGCTTTTACAAGCACTTTATTATTAACGATTTTTGGTAGCTATTTCATAAAGTTTTTTGTTTCGGCAGAAGATGTTTCAGTTATCGCATACGGTACAAGCTACTTTAACACTGTCAGCTTTTTTTATCTCATACTCGGAACTATGTTTGTAATAAACGGAACGTTAAGAGGTGTAGGCAAAATGACTGTATTTATGGTAAGCTCATTCATAAATATTTTTATGAGAATATTTCTCGCTTTTATTCTGCAGCCCCATCTTGGCTATGCAGCAATTTTCTGGGCTTTGCCAATTGGATGGTTATTCAGTGGATTATTCTCAGCGATTTATTTTATAAGCGGAAAATGGAAAAAACCATTATATAAATAAAAAAACGGCTGTTT
>QKDG01000087.1 GCA_003246805.1 Clostridia bacterium
TGCGAAACGCCAGCAAAGCAAGGGCTTTGCGTTTTCGGCTGACAATAACTGGCAGCAGGAGTTTGAGGACCGCTTTGATTATACAGAAACAGACGACCAGCTGAGGAGTATCGAGGAAATCAAGCAGGATATGATGAAGCCCATACCGATGGACAGACTTTTGTGTGGCGACGTTGGCTTTGGCAAGACAGAGGTTGCTTTAAGGGCCGCCTTCAAATGCATTATGGATAACAAGCAGTGCGCAATTTTAGTGCCTACAACAGTTCTTGCGTGGCAGCATTATCAGACGGCGATGAAAAGATTTGAGCATTATCCAATCAAAATTCAGCTTTTATCAAGATTTAGGACTTCAAAACAGCAGAAGGAGATTTTAAAGGAGCTTGCACGGGGAGAAATTGACCTTATCATAGGTACACACAGGCTTGTGCAGAAGGATGTTATTTTTAAAGATTTAGGGCTTGCTGTAATAGATGAGGAGCAACGCTTTGGTGTTGCCCACAAAGAAAAATTCAAGGAGACTTTTAGCGGGACTGATGTTCTCACATTATCTGCCACACCTATTCCAAGAACACTGAATATGGCAATGAGTGGAATCAGGGATATGTCGGTTATAGAAGAGCCCCCGCAGGACAGGCACCCGGTTCAGACCTATGTTATAGAGCATAATATGGGGGTAATTGTTCAGGCTATAATGAAGGAGCTTCGCCGTGGCGGGCAGGTTTATTATATCCACAACAGGATAGAGAGCATTGATGGTTGCGTTTTTAGGCTGCAAAACGCAATGCCCGAGGCAAGAATAGGTGTAGCACATGGCCAGATAAGCGAAAACGAGCTAAGCGAAATATGGAGAAAGCTCATTGAGCATGAAATTGACATTCTTGTATGCACAACACTTATTGAAACAGGGGTGGATGTTCCAAACTGCAATACTCTTGTAATTGAGGATGCTGACAGGCTTGGGCTTTCACAGCTTTATCAGCTAAGGGGGCGTGTCGGGCGTTCAAACAGGCGTGCCTTTGCTTATTTTACATTCAGGCGGGGAAAGGTTCTGACTGAAATAGCTTCAAAAAGGCTTGCTGCTATCAGGGAGTTCACTCAGTTTGGTTCAGGGTTCAGGATAGCAATGCGTGACCTTGAAATACGTGGTGCCGGCTCAATTTTAAGTGGAAAACAGCACGGGCATATGGAATCCGTCGGTTATGATATGTATTTACGGCTTTTATCTGAGGCACTTGCTGAGCAAAAGGGAGAGGCATTGCCACCTAATCCCGAAAGCTGTATTGTTGACCTTGCAATTGATGCACATATCCCTGAGAGCTATATTGATAGCGTAACGTTAAGGATTGAGGCATATCGCCATATCGCCGCAATACAGAATAAAGATGACAGCCTTGATGTAATGGATGAGCTTATCGACAGATATGGTGAGCCACCACAGGCAGTTGTAGGGCTTATAAATGTTGCTCTGCTAAGGAACACAGCCGCATATCTTGGAATAACTGAAATAACTCAGAGAAATGACAATATGCTTTTTTATATAAAAGAACCTGCAATGCAACAAATATCAGCATTATCGGCCGAATTCAAAGGGCGCGTTTTATATAACAGCACACAAAAGCCATATATTTCTGTTAAGCTTGCGACAAAGCAAAAATCAGCAGAGCTTATGGCGCAGGTGATAGAAATTCTGAATCAAAGCAGACCAAATAGCAGCCCTGTTTAAATAAATTGGTTAAAATGCTTTTAAGTGTTAAAACATCTTAAATCTTATTGGTTAATATTTTAATTGACAGTAAATATGAATTTGTGATAAAATGTTTTTATGCTAAATACAATTGTTTTTTTGAGGTGGACTTATGCAGGACATAAAACAGCTTGTTGTTGTTGATTCAAAAGTTCTTCCTGAAATATATTTGAAAGTCTTAAAAGCAAAAAGGATGATTGCATGTGGCGATGCAAAAAGTTCAGTCGATGCATGCAGGATTATCGGTATATCAAGAAGTGCTTATTATAAATATAAGGATTCAATTTTTCTTTATGAGGAAAAGCTGACACACAAAATTATTTCTTTATATGCTGTGTTAAAGGATGAGCCAGGTGTTTTATCAAGCATATTGGCTGCACTTTATGAGCTTGGCGCAAATATTTTAACAGTAAATCAGAACATTCCGATAGATTCGGTAGCCTCAGTTTCAATTTCAATAAAATTCGACTCTGATTCAAACGGGATAAAGCAGTTGAAGGCAAGGCTTAATGAATTATATGGTGTTGTTGATATAAAAATTATCAGTGGTGAATAAGCAGATAGGAATTGAGGTAGTATTATGAGCAAAATTGCAGTTTTAGGTTTTGGAGTTGTAGGTTCTGGTACGGTTGAGGCTTTTTATACAAACAGGGAGTCTATTTGTAAAAAAGCAGGGAAGGAGCTTGATATAAAGCATGTTCTTGACCTCCGTGATTTTCCTGACAGCCCTTATGCTGAAAAGCTGACGAAGGATTTCAGTGATATTCTGAATGATGATGAAATTGACATAGTTGCTGAATGTATGGGTGGTGTCAATCCTGCCTATGATTTCACAAAATCATTGCTTCAAAAGGGCAAAAGTGTTGTAACATCAAATAAGGAGCTTGTTGCTACAAAGGGAGTTGAGCTCCTTGCAATAGCAAAGGCAAATAATTGTAACTATATGTTTGAGGCAAGCGTGGGCGGTGGTATTCCGATTATAAGGCCGTTGCATCAGTGCCTTGCTGCAAATAAAATCGAAGAAATTGTAGGAATTTTAAACGGCACAACAAACTTTATTCTAACAAAAATGATAAAAGAGCAGATGAGTTTTTATGATGCATTGTCCCTTGCTCAGCAATTAGGCTATGCAGAAAAGGACCCAACCGCTGATATTGAAGGGCATGACGCAAGCAGGAAAATCTGCATTTTAGCCTCTCTTGCTTATGGAAAGCATGTGTATCCTGAACGTGTACATACTTCTGGAATATCAAGAATCACACTTGAAGATGTTGAATATGCCGAAAGCTGTAACTGCTCAATAAAGCTTATAGGTAGTGTAAAACAGCTTGAAAACGGTAAAATTCTGCCGGTGGTTCGTGCAGCATTTGTAAGCAGAGAATGCCCTATTGCTAATGTTGATGATGTTTTCAATGCAATTCTTGTGCGAGGTAACATTGTAGGCGATGTAATGTTTATGGGTAAAGGTGCAGGAAAGCTACCGACAGCAAGCGCAATTGTTGCCGATATTGTTGATGTTGCAAAGTCTGAGGGCACAAGTATTTCTCAGGTATGGGAAACAAGTGAGGACTATAACTTCATAGAAAGCTACAAGCTTGCAAAAACCTCAATGTATATCAGGATAACCTCTGATGATATTCTTCATACAACAGAAAAAGTAAAGGATTTGTTTGGAGAAGTGAAATTTTTAAGTAAGAAAATAGTAGCTACAAACGAAATTGCATTCATAACACCAGCAATGATTGAAAAAAATATTGATGAAAAAATAGATGATATTGAAATAGCCGGAGCAAATGTAATAGGTAAAATCAGAGTTCTGGATATATAACGAGGATATTATGATAAAAATACAGATTCCTGCAACAAGTGCGAATTTGGGCGCTGGATTTGATGCACTTGGCCTTGCGCTAAACTACTATAATTATGTTAATATGGAAGAATCAGATGCTGTTTCAATCAAATCACTTGATGGCATTGAAATTCCCGTTGACGAAAGCAATCTTGTCTTTGAATCTGCAAAAAAAGTATACGACATCTGTGGTAAACGCCTTAATGGCTTGAAGATAGAACAGATTAACAATATTCCTATGGCTCGTGGCCTTGGCAGCAGCTCTGCCTGTATTGTTGCCGGCATTATCGGTGCAAATACTCTTATGGGGTTTCCCTTATCACCTGATGAGCTGGTTGATTTGGCAGCACAGATTGAGGGGCATCCTGACAATACTGCCCCTGCCCTGCTTGGGGGAATAGTCACAGCAGTTTTTGACGGTAAGAAGGTCCACTGGGTTAAGCAGGAGGTTTATACGACATTAAAATTTGTTGCAATAATCCCTGATTTTGAGCTTAAAACAGAAAAGGCAAGGAACTGCCTGCCGAAGGATATTCCCCACAAGGATGCAGTTTTCAATCTTTCACGTGCGGCTTTGTTTTCAGCCTCGCTTTTAACAGGAAAATTCAACAACTTAAAAACAGCTGTTGATGACAGGCTTCATCAGCCATACAGATTACCACTTATAAATAATGCGGATGATGTTTTTGACATGGCGTATACCTTGGGCGCCTATGCAGTTTATATAAGCGGAGCAGGCCCGACTATTATGGCAATTGTTGACCATGACAATGAGTTTTTTGAGGGGAAAATGCGATTTTCACTTGAAAACAAAGGGTTATCAAACTGGATTGTCAAGGGGCTTGAAATAGATAATAAGGGAACAATTATAATCTAACAATACTATTATTACAACTACTTAGAAAAATTTTATTTTTGTGTTGATTTTTATTGAGAATATGTTATAATAAATTGTAAAATTAAATACTAATTAATCAATCGAATACAGGTGCGCATATTGCGAGAATAGGGAATCAGGTATAAATCCTGAACGATCCTGTCGCCGTAAGGAACAGCTTAATTCAATTATGTCACTTTTTATTTTTATAAAAGGGAAGGCGATTTAAGCGAAAGTCCGAGTCGGAAGACCTGCCTGTTTTTCACAGCTTTAAGGTTGTGTGAGCTATAATCCCACAGGAAATGGGGTATATGGTTTGTTTGAAGTAGCATTACAAAGCAATGCTTTGCTTTGTTGTGTTGTTTTAAATATATTGCAAAACGCCTTAAAAGTAGGGCGTTATTTTTATTTTAAAAGGAGAAAATATGAAAAAATTAATCAGCTTAGCGCTCACCGTTGTTATATTGGTGACAATCACAGCTTGCACACAGACAAGCGAAAACAAAGAGGTTAAAATAACAGACAAATCAGGGGCAGAATATATTGTTCCCGATAAAATTCAAAGCATAGTTTCAACCTCAGCAACAAACACCGAAATTCTTTCAGGGCTTGGTTTGTCAGATAAAATCGTAGCTGTTGATACATATTCAGCAGATATTGACGGGCTTAAAAGCGATGTTGAACTGCTTGATATGCAAAATCTTGATATGGAAAAAATCATAGATTTAAAACCTGACGTTGTTGTTTTGAATGAGATTAATTATTCTGGCGTTGCAGATAAGTATGACCTTCTCAAACAATCAGGAATAGAAATTATTAATATCGAGGCAGCAGATTCTGTTCAGGATATTATAGACGACATCACATTTATGTCAAAATATACTAAAACCGAAGAAAAAGGGAACGGGCTTGTAAAGGATATTGAGGATGCTGTAAATACTTTAAAAGAATCCGATTTTGGCGATAAGGTAAAAGTTTATTTTGAAATTTCTGCCGCACCGTATCTGTATTCTTTTGGAAACAGCACATATTTAAATGAGATTATCGGGCTTTGCGGTGCTGAAAATATCTATGCAAATGAAGCCGGCTGGCTTTCAAATTCTGATGAATCAGTAATAAATGCAAATCCTGATGTTATTATTACAAATGTAAGCTATGAGGGATATTCTTTTGAAGAAATATATAGCAGAGCAGGCTGGAATGTAATCAGTGCTGTTAAAAACAAGCAGATTTATCTTGTCGACGCAAACTCAACCTCAAGAGCATCACAGAATATTGTAAAGGGCATTAAGGAAATAGCAAACGCTATTCGCCCAGGCACATTTGAATAATAAAAAAACAAAAACTGCCCTGATAGCCTTGCCGATAATTGCAGTTTTTGCTATGATTATCGGCGTTGC
>QKDG01000111.1 GCA_003246805.1 Clostridia bacterium
AGACACATTATTAGATAGAAAAACCCTGCAATAAACAATGGTGTAAGGCTCGAATACAGATTCATCTGCTGTTTTGCAAGCACGAATAATTCAGTTACGCCGATTATTTGTGCCAGTGATGTATCCTTTATCAAGGTTATAACCTCGTTAGAAGTTGCAGGTAAAACTCTTTTTACAACCTGGGGAAGAACAATCTTGAAAAATGTCTGCACCTTAGTGAAGCCAAGTGAAGCAGCAGCTTCATGCTGACCTACTGGAATTGACTGAATACCACCCCTGAAAATTTCTGCAAAATATGCGGCATAGTTTATAGAAAAAGCAAAGATTACTGCATTGAATCTGTCAAGAGTCTGAAACTGATATGTATTGAAAAAGCCTTCTAAAAAAGCTGGCGGATTCTTCTGCAAAATCGGCAAAAAGAAGAACACTGCAATAATCTGCAACATTAAAGGTGTTCCCCTCATAACAAGAATATATATATTCAAAAGCCACGATAAGGGCTTGAATTTCGACATTCTGCCAAGTGCCACAAGCATTCCCAAAGGAATAGAAAAAAGCAAAGTCAAACCAAATATTTTAAGTGATGTTCCTATGCCAGAAAATAAAATCTGCGATATTTTTGATATATCCATATAAAAATAACCATCCTAAATAATAATACTTTATCATTATAACGTAAAAAAGCGTGAAAGGCAATACTTCCACGCTTTTAGCAAATATAACTATTATTGAATTGTTGTTATATCCTTACCGAACCATTTTGTTGAAATTTCAGCAAGCTTGCCGTCATTTTTCATTTTAATCAAAGTGTCAACAATCATTTTCTTTAAATCCTCATCAGCTTTTCTGAATCCGATAACATAATCTTCTTCAGCAAGGCCATCCTTTAAAACTACAAAGTCTTTGTTTTGTGATGTGATATAATAATCAGCAACAATAACGTCAACAAACACAGCATCAACAGTATTGTTTTCAAGTTCAACAAAAGCTGATGGGTTATCTTTTAGCTCTACTGTGCTTTTAACAGTATTAACAAAGTCTGATTCATTCAGGATTTCCTGAGCAGTTGAACCATTCTGAACAGCAACGACCTTATCCTTTAAATCAGCCTGTGATTTATAGCCTGAGTCCTCATTAACAACAAGCACCATACTGTTTTGCATATATGGCTGTGATAAATTCATAGATGCGGCACGCTCATCACTATAGCTCATGCCATTCCATATACAGTCGATATTGCCTGCGTTTAGCTCTGTTTCCTTTGTATCCCAGTCGATAGGAACACAAACAAGCTCCATATCAAGCCTGTTGCAAACCTCTTGCGCAACATCGATATCAAAGCCTGTGATATTATTGTTTTCATCCTTAAAGCCCATTGGTGGGAAGGAAGCATCAAGACCAAGCTTTAGCTGCGTTTTGTCACTATCTTTTTTTAATACACAACCAGAAAAAGTTAACACCGGGATTAAAGCCAGTATAAATAAAACTTTCAACAATGATTTTTTCATATAAATACTCCTTAATAAATATTATTTAATGTTAATATTTTATCATATTACTACATTAAAGTAAATAACCTGTGGTGGATTTTTTAAAACAAAAATTATTGGCAAATTCATTTAACTTTTGTTACTATTTGTGCATTGTTTTCGTGCTGACAATTTTATCCAAAACATATTTTTTAGCTTCATAACCTGAAAATTTAATAATTATTTTTTTATTGAAAACGTAACTCTTTTTTGCAATTTTTTTCTTACCGTGAATTTCATAATAAGATTTATCTTTTGCTAAAACATCAAGATAGCCAAGGTTGTTTTCTTTATACTCAATAATATCATTAAAATACATAGTGTAATTAATTATTCTATTGCTAAAAAAACAAGGCTGCGAATTAATAAATCTGTCATCATATACTTTAGTATATACTTCATCAGAAGAATATTGTAACGACTGTTTAAAAGTAAAATAATTCATAAAAAAGCTATATAAGCCTATTAGCACACATAAAAGCATAGCCCATAAAATATTAATTCTGAATGCTATTGCAATAATAGCAATAGAAACAGCAGAATTAATTAAAAACCTGTTGAGTTGCTTCTTGTTGTGGAGTTTATTGTTAAGTTTTTCAGTCCTAAGCTCCTGAGCAGACAATTTTTTGGGATACTGATATATCAACATAAATTATTCACCCGTTCTATATTTACAAATTTACTTAAAAAGGTATAGCATCAGTACTGACACTATACCTGAAAATATCATTATTAAAAGCCTATTTAAACTTATAAAGAGAAATTTCTTCAAAGCCTTCAGAAAGCTTTTCAGCAAGCTGAAATGATAGTCTTGTTCCTTTCGCTACACACAGTAGAGGCTCGTCAGCAACATTGCATTTTACATTGAGTTTTTCCTCAACAAGCTCTCTGAATCCACCAAGCAAAGCACCGCCACCTGTCAATAAAATTCCGTTTGAATATATGTCGCCAACAAGTTCAGGTGGGGTAACCTCCAACACAGAACGTATTGCCTCAATAATTCCTATTGCACAATCGTAAATAGCTTCTTTTACATCTAATTCTGAAATTTCAATCATTTCCGGCAAGCCTTTTAAAAGATTCATTCCCTTTATTTGTTTTTTAACCTTGCCAGTAGGATTATGTAAATTCGTGAGCTCAATTTTAACGCTTTCAGCAGTTTTTTCGCCCAAAAGAATTTTATATTTATGTGAAATATGCTTTATTATTGCCTGGTCAATTTTATTTCCAGCTATTTTGATTGAACTTGAACGCACAATTCCGCCAAGCGAAGCAACAGCTATATCCGTTGTACCACCACCGATATCAACAACCATGTTACCACAAGGCTTAGTAATATCAATTCCGGCACCGAGCATAGCTGCAATTGGCTCTTCAATAAGGAATACTTTTCTTGCACCTGCATTCAAAGCAGCTTCAACAACAGCCCTGCTTTCAACATCAGTAATAAAGGAAGGAACGCAAAGAACAACACGAGGCTTGAATAAACTTTTGCCATTAACCTTATGGATAAACTCTTTAATCATAACCTGAGTAATTTCATGGTCAGAAATAACACCGTCACGCAAAGGCCTGATAGCAACAATATACTCAGGAGTACGCCCAAGCATTTTAAATGCTTCTTTTCCGACAGCAACAACTGATTGCGTCTTTTTATTAAACGCTACAATAGAAGGCTCGTCAAGAACGATACCCTTCTTCAATGTTGTAATAATTATATTTGCCGTACCTAAATCTATTCCTATGTCAATCGAAGCCATGCATAAGCCTCCCTATAATAATATTACCATTTAATAGATTAACATACTATTCACAACATTTCAAGTCATTTAATGTAATTTTTCAATATATTTTATTGGTTGTTGCAATATTTGCACAAAAAACATATTCTGCTTTCTTTTCCTTTAATAAACGGGAGCATTCATTGAGAGTCGCCCCTGTGGTAATAATATCGTCACATATTAAAATTCCCTTATTATTAATATTTATTTTGTTATTTATCATATATTTACCCTTAACTGCCTCCTGCCGTTGTGAGTATGATAATCTATGCTGTTCGGATGCATCATCACGAATACTTATAATATTATTGACAAAAAGCTTGTCAGATAATTTTGCGATTATTTTCGCAAGCTCTTCCGCCTGATTATATCCCCTTTTACTTAATTTTGATTTAGACATAGGAACAGCTGTAACTATATCAATTTTGTCAATCAATTCAGCGTCCGAAATCTTATGGAACAGTATATTTGCAAAATATTCAGCAAAATTAATGCCATTGTTCAATTTAAGGTTAATAATTCCTTTTTTTATTATTCCTTCATAATAAGTAGCAGCAAAGCACATATCATAAAACAACTTTTTATCACAGATGCACTCAGTTTTACCGCATTTATCACAGATTTTATTTTCGATAACAGGAAATCTATCTTCACATTCAGGGCAAATTAGGCTGTTCCAGCTTATAATTTTATCACAGCACGGGCATCTGTTCGGATAAAATATATCTATGAGATATTTATAAAATATTTTCATATTCATTGCTGTCATCCTTTAAAAGCATAGATTTAAGGCAGGTGTATCTGAACGCCCTTTTATCATTGTTTACCATAAATTCAAATCGGTTTGATGAACCTACCACAATCATCATTTTTTTTGCTCTTGTAACAGCAGTATATAAAAGATTTCTAAAATATAGCTTATCGTAGCCACCAAGCAAAGGTAGAATAACAACATCAAATTCACTTCCCTGACTCTTATGAACAGTAATTGCATACGCAAGCTCAAGATTTTCCTGCATGGCTGAATTATAAACGCATAATCTTCCATCAAAATCAATTGTGAGTGTTGCTGCTGTTTTATCAACACTTTTGACAATACCTATATCACCGTTAAAAATACCACTTCCACGCTCATCATCACGCGTCCAGTTAATGTCGTAATTATTCTTTGTCTGCATTACCTTATCATTTTCACGAAATGTATAGGCTTGTGTTTTAAGCTCATTACTATTTTTTGAATATGGATTTAGAACCCCCTGCAAAGCCTTGTTAAGCTCATATACCCCAACAGGCCCTTTTCTTGTAGGGCATAAAATCTGAATGTCATCAATCGGTGAAAAACCATACGCTTTTGGTAAACGTTGTTTTTGAAGTTCAATTATCGTGTTTGTCAGCTCACTGAATTCAAGACGTTGAATAAAGAAAAAATCATTATCCTTTTGTTTTAAATCAGGGACTTGTCCATTTATAATCATATGTGCATTTTTAACAATTGCACTTTCCTGTGCCTGCCTGAATATTTGGGTAAGCTTGACTGACGGCACTATCTTACTTTCTATCAAGTCTTTAAGCAGGTTGCCCGCACCTACCGACGGTAACTGGTCACTATCCCCTACCATTATAAGCTTGCAGGATAAGGGCATGGCACGAAGCAATGCTTCAAAAAGCATAACATCGACCATTGACATTTCATCAATTATTATAACATCACAATCAAGCAGGTTTTCTTCATTGTGAACAAAGCTGAACCTATCATCACTCGCAGGCTGAATATCAAGTAGCCTGTGAATTGTTTTAGCGTCATATCCTGTTAAATCGCTTATCCTCTTTGCGGCACGACCAGTTGGTGCTGTTATAAATACTTTCAGCCCCTGCTGTTCAAACAAAGATATTATCGCATTTAAAGTAGTAGTCTTACCTGTTCCAGGCCCGCCGGTAAGAATCATAAAGCCGTTCTGCAAGGCTAAATTTATCGCCTGCCTCTGATGTTCTTCATACTTTATACCATTCTCTTTTTCGTCTATATCAATAACCTCATCAAAATCAATATGATTATTATACAGGCTACTTCTCATGTAAAGCATACGGCGTGATATAAAGCTTTCTGCAATGTAGTATTCTCTTAAATAAATATATTTTTTATCGTCTTTTTGATATTCAACAAGATTAATATTTGTTATTTCTTCATCAACAATTCTCTCAAAAGTTTCAGTATCTATTTCAAGTAGTTCTGTTGCTTTTTGCATCAGTCTGTCAAAGGGCAGGCAGGTGTGGCCGGCAAACGTGTTTTCAATTAGAATATAGTTTATTCCCGCCTTTAATCTGTTATCACTGTCTTTTGGAATCTGCATATTCTCAGCTATTTCTTCAGCTTTTTCAAATGATAGGTCGATACCAAAAGAGCATAAAATATAAGGGTTTGCTTTTATCATGTCAGCGGAATTAAGTCCCCATTTTTTCCATACTTTAACCCCATAAGCGGGAGAAACACCAAGCTGAGAAAGAAATTGCATTAAATTCCTGATGCCAAAAGCACTTTTAAATTCTAACTTTTAAATTCTAAACTGAATTTTTCTGCTTTTTTCATTGTAATACCATCAATCTCAACCAAGCGTATAAATTGATTTTCTATTATTTCAAAGGTTTCTTCCCCAAACTTCTTGACTATTTTCTTAGCTAAAACAGGGCCGATTCCTTTAATAGCGCCACTCGCTAAATATCGCTGAATTGAAGCAGATGAAGAAGGAAGAGTCCGTTCACATAAATAGGCTTTAAATTGCTCTCCAAATTTTGGATGGTTTATGTATTCCCCCGTCAAGCGGAGCTCTTCTCCCTCATCGATATCGCCGATTTCACCCACAACTGTTATTGGCTCTCCCTGCGTTTCAAGGGAAAAGACAGCAAAGCCATTAACATCATTTTTATAAATAACCGAATCAACG
>QKDG01000093.1 GCA_003246805.1 Clostridia bacterium
TATGTGTTATAATATATTTCATTCGTTCAGTTACAATACGGAGATGTATCGAAGTGGTCATAACGGTGCTGACTCGAAATCAGTTGAACCTTCACAGGTTCCGTGCGTTCGAATCCCACCATCTCCGCCACAAGTCCAGTAAGCATTAGAGCTTACTGGACTTTATTTTTTAGCCACCTGCCTACCAGAAGCAACGTGCCAGTGTTAAAATTAATTCATCCCCATTTGAGTTCTAATAATTACCCCCACGCTAGCCAGTTGATGTTATGTTTTATCAGAATTAAGTCCTATCATTCCGATTGTATCTATTTCCTGAACCAGCGCTGCCCATAGACTTTATTGGAGTCAGTTTAACACATAGCTTTCTTATTTGCAAGACGGGGATTATTAAGTGTAGACAAAAAACGGAATAATTCATTACTAATCACTGAATTATTCCGTAAATTATTTGTTTAAAAATTATAGATTTTATTCCTTTTTTAGCTTATCCATTAAAACAGTTATTGCTATTCCGAAAATAAGTGTCCCGATTGCAATAAAGCCCTGTGCATTAAAAGCAAATTCCTGCGGATAGATAACAAAAACCGAACCGACGACAAGCCCTAATATTGCTGAATATACTGTCTGATGAAATTTCTTTAAAAGGAATCCTATAAGCTTTGCTCCACCTATAATTCCTATTAAAATGCCTATTCCAACTGGGATAAGCATCAAAATATCAAGCCTGTCAATAGCTGCCAAAACAGTTTCATATTGTCCGATAGCTTTCAGCATAAAAGAGCCGCTTATTCCAGGGATAATCATTGCAATTGCTGCAATTATTGCACATAGTATCAATAAAAAGATTAATGGGAATGTCAATTCTGTCTGAACTGTGTTTTCCCCTGCCTTTGCTATACTCATCAGAATCATTATTCCAAGAGTAACAGCAAAAGGAATCACATTATAGGTTTTAAAGCTGCTATGTAAAACTGTTTTCTTCCATACAAAAGGCAGGCTGCCAACAATAAGCCCTATAAAGAAAAACTGTGTAGGCACATTATAATTCTGGAACAAAAAAGTAAGAAGCTTAGCAAAAAGCAGAATTCCTACTCCTGCTCCACCGAAAATCGTCAAAAGAAAAAGCCAGTTCTTTTTTAGCTTTTCAATGCTTAATGATATAGAACCGATTAGCCTGTCATAAACTCCAAGAACAACTGCCATTGTTCCGCCACTAACGCCCGGGATGATATTTGCTATGCCGATTATAATTCCGGCAAAAAAATTCCTGATATGTTTCATAAATCCTCCACTACTTTTTAAATTTTGTCACAAACTCGCATCTTTTGCAAAGCTCTTCGTTTGCCTGCCTGTTGTTAAAGCCATGGTATATTTTTTCTGCACGTTCGCCGCCAAGGATTGCATCAATATCCTCACTAAAAATATTGCCAAGATTGATTTCCCCGTTATTATCAAGGCAACAGGGCACTACCGTTCCGTCAGCCTGTATCCCGGTCACGAAGCCCATAACAAAAGGCTTTTTGCGATATTTCATCCCTATTTAAATCAGGCCATTCAAAGCGCTGTGCTCCTTGAAGATAAATTTTGTCTGAAAGCTTTATCCCCCTTTGAGACAGCAGATTTTCAGCATTAATTTCTTCAATATCAAATGCCTTTTCTATTATATTAAAAATATCAGCATTTAGCAAGCTATTTCCCTTTAAATAATCCTTGTCATAATTCCACAGTCGCAAGGCGGTTATAATATTTGTCATTCCGTCTGCAATTTTGCAAAAGTTAATAATACTATTAAGATAATTTTCTAATGATTTTTCAGAAGAATTTGCCTCAAAGCTATGGATAGAAAATACTATCTTATATAATGCGGGTGAGCTTAAAAGAATTCTCTTCTTTTCATTAATCAAATGTCCCGTTTGTTGTAATAATTACTTTTTTGTTATACCTTTGCGCAATAAAAAGCAATTCTTCAAGCTGAGCATGGAGCAGCGGTTCGCCCATAATGTGAAGATAAATATACTCTGTGAGATGATTTATTTTTTTAATAATATCCTCAAATTCAAAAACAGTCATGAATTTACTTAGTCTTGTTGTTTTGGGGCAAAATTCGCATGAGAGATTGCATACATTTGTTATTTCAATATAAACCTTTTTAAATGTTCTCATAAAACCACATCAGTCTTTTCTTCTATTAGCATAAATCTGTCCGGTGGGTCAATAAACATGCTCAAAGGCCGAACCCAAATCCCATTATCCCCGTATAATGCCTTATATACAACCATATTCTCAAGAGATTCGGAATGCTTTGCAACACCTAAAACCTCATATAAATTGCCCTTAAAGTGCTTATAAATTCCTTTTTTTATAGTCGGGTTTTCTGCTTCTGATTTTTCATCATCATTCAACTTCTCAATTTTATTTAAAAATCTTTTGCTCGTTATAATCATTGAAGAATACGGTTTTACCGTAAATGTTGCAGAACCCTCAAAATCTGAAATGCTTTCACCCGTCAAAATATCAACAAGGTCATTTTCATTTAATTTAATTTCAAAATTATAAGGAGTATCATCGAGATTTAATGCAACGTAAACAAATTGATTATCATGCTCTCTTTTAAATACAAGCTGATTGTTCTTTATTAAAATTGTTTTGTATGAGGTTGAGCCAAAAGCATTAAGGGATAATCTGATTTT
>QKDG01000185.1 GCA_003246805.1 Clostridia bacterium
TCACCCGCACGGGTAAAATCATCGCCCGATACCTTATATGATAAGTGCAGAGAATTACTCAATTACAGCACCTCCATGCAAGCCATTTTCATAGAGAATACCACAGGCGGCAAACATTCTCAACTGTGAGGCAAGAAGAACTATGCCCTTCTCCTTTGCAAGAGATATAATATTTTCATCTGGCATTTTCCCACGTACAAAGCAAATACAGATGATATCCATCATTTCCGCTGTTCTTATCACCTGAGGATTGCAAAGCCCTGTAAGAAGTACCGACTGGTCTTTTACAAATGCGAGAACATCGCTCATCATATCGGCACCGCAGGCAGTGTGAACCTCTTTTTCGATATTGTATTCACAGCACAAAACATTTGCCTTCAATAAATCCTTAACATCAGCTATTGTCATAAGCACTACCCCTTTATAATTTTAAAACTGTATTATAATCCTTTTAAAATTTTAACACTAAAACCAAATTAATTCAACATCAATATCTAAATAAATTTACATTAACCAAATATGTTTTATAAAATCTTGTTTTAGAAATATATTAATTTTCTAAAAAAGCAATTGTTTTGAATGTTTTGTTTAAAATTTATAAAAAAAACAATATTTTGTTGTGCATTATTATTGATGATTTTTTAACAAAGCTATGTTATAATTTTAACTATGTATAAAAGAGAATTTATTTTTTAAACATTTTGTCTATTATTGCAAGGAGGTTATTAAATGGCTAAAAGCAGTGTACCATTTGCTGGTACAAAAGAACAAGAAGCTGAGCTTTTGCGTGTTATTGAGGAACACAAGAGTGACAAGGGTGCATTAATGCCGGTTCTTCAAAAGGCGCAGGAGATTTACGGTTATCTTCCCGTTGAAGTTCAAAAGATTATTGCAGAACAAATGGATATTCCTCTTGAAAAAATCTTTGGCGTTGTTACCTTTTATTCGCAGTTTTCACTTATGCCAAAGGGGAAATACAAGATTTCTGTTTGTCTTGGAACAGCTTGTTATGTAAAAGGCTCAGGCGATATTTACAACAAGCTAATGGAGAAGCTTGGGATAACAGGCGGAGAATGCACACCTGACGGTAAGTTTTCTCTTGAAGCATGCCGTTGTATCGGAGCATGCGGACTTGCACCGGTTCTTACAGTAAACGAAGATGTATATGGCAGGCTTACTGTTGACGATGTTGCAGGTATTCTCGAAAAATACAAAGACTAAATTATGATGACTGAAATCTCTTTGAACATTCTGGATGTCGCACAGAATTCCGTGCGTGCAAACGCAACACAAATCAGCATTGCAATAAAAGCTGATACAAAAAAGGATTGCTTGTGTGTTGTGATAGCTGATAACGGCTGTGGAATGACGAAGGAGCAGGTCGAAAATGTTGAAAACCCTTTTTTTACAACCAGAACAACAAGAAAAGTTGGGCTTGGTGTTCCTTTCTTTAAGCTTGCGGCTGAGATAACCGGCGGCAGTTTCAGGATAGATTCAGTAATAAATGAGGGGACGACAGTATTTGCAAAGTTCGTTTTGTCAAGCATTGACCGTATGCCCCTTGGTGATATAAGCGCCACGATGTATACACTTATTACTATGAACACTGATAAAAATTTTTATTATGTTTATGAGGTTGATGACAGGAAGTTCATCCTTGACACTGCCGAGTTTAAGAATATACTCGGCGATATTCCTTTAAATTCGCCTGAGGTTTCTGATTATATCAAGGGCTTTTTAGAGGAGAACAGGCATGAGGTTGACAACGGAATAGTTCTATAAAATTTTTGATGGGAGGATTAATATGAAATCACTTGAAGAATTAAAATCGATTCGTGAAAAAATGCAGGCACAAGTCGGCCTTAGAGCAGAAGAAAAAGATTTGACACGTATTGTTGTAGGAATGGCTACCTGTGGTATTGCTGCTGGTGCAAGGCCTGTTCTTACAGCTTTTTCCGATATGGTTCAACAAAACGGGACAAAAAATGTTATGGTTACACAAACAGGCTGTATCGGCCTTTGTATGTATGAGCCAATTGTTGAAATCACTGTTCCTGGCAGCGAAAAGGTAACATATGTTAAAATGGACGCTGAAAAGGCTAAGGAAGTTTTTGAACAGCATATCGTCAGGGGACAGATTGTTGATAAATACACTATAAAATAAGGGAGGATTACAAGTATGTATCGTTCACACGTATTGGTTTGCGGCGGAACAGGCTGTACTTCTTCCGGAAGCCAGAAAATTATTGATGCACTTGAAACTGAGATTGAAAAAACCGGCCTTAAATCTGAAGTTCAGGTTGTTAAAACCGGTTGTTTCGGCCTTTGTGCATTAGGGCCTATCATGATAGTTTATCCTGAGGGCACATTCTATTCAATGGTTAAGATTGAGGATATCCCTGAAATTGTATCCGAGCATCTATTAAAGGGAAGAATTGTTTCACGCCTTGTATATGATGAAACAATTACAGAAGATGGTATAAAATCATTAAACGAAACTGATTTCTATAAAAAGCAGCATCGTGTAGCTTTGAGAAACTGTGGTGTTATCAATCCTGAAAATATTGATGAATACATTGCGGTTGATGGCTATACAGCTCTTGGAAAAGTTCTGACTGAAATGACACCAGACCAGGTTATTCAAACTATCAAGGACTCCGGACTTCGTGGACGTGGAGGCGGAGGATTCCCTACTGGTGTTAAATGGGGGCTTGCAGCAGCAAATGATGCAGACCAGAAATACGTTTGCTGTAATGCTGACGAAGGTGACCCAGGCGCTTTCATGGACCGTTCAGTTCTTGAAGGTGACCCACACGTTGTTCTTGAAGCAATGGCTATCGCAGGTTATGCTATCGGCGCTACTCAGGGCTATATATATGTTCGTGCTGAGTATCCTATCGCTGTTAAACGCCTTGAAATTGCTATCAATCAGGCACGTGAATACGGCTTGCTTGGTGATAATATTTTTGATACAGGCTTCAGCTTTGACATTGGTCTGAGACTTGGTGCAGGTGCTTTCGTATGCGGTGAAGAAACTGCCCTGATGACATCAATCGAAGGCAACCGTGGTGAGCCTCGTCCTCGTCCTCCGTTCCCTGCACAGAAAGGTTTGTTTGGCAAGCCTACAATACTTAACAATGTTGAAACCTATGCGAATATTCCTTTGATTATAAACAACGGTTCAGAATGGTTTTCTTCAATGGGAACAGAAAAATCCAAGGGAACAAAGGTATTTGCTCTTGGCGGAAAAATCAAGAATACCGGACTTGTTGAAATCCCTATGGGAACAACACTTCGTGAAATAATTGAAGAAATCGGCGGCGGTATCCCTGACGGCAAGAAGTTCAAGGCTGCACAGACTGGCGGACCTTCCGGCGGATGTATCCCTGTTGAGCATTATGATATCCCTATTGATTACGATAACCTTATCAGGCGGGCTTATCGTTATGGATGAAGACAACTGTATGGTTGATATCGCTAAGTTCTTCCTTGAATTCACTGTTGATGAATCATGCGGAAAATGTACACCTTGCCGTATCGGAACAAAACGTATGTATGAAATTCTTGAAAAAATTACAAACGGCAACGGAACAATGGAAGACCTGGATAAATTGGAGAGATTGTGTTATTATATTAAAAACAACTCTCTTTGTGGACTTGGCCAGACAGCGCCAAACCCTGTACTTTCAACCTTAAAGTTCTTCAAGGACGAATATATTGCTCACGTTGTTGACAAAACTTGCCCTGCTGGTGTTTGCAAGGCTTTGATGACCTATGAGATTATACCTGAAAACTGTAAGGGATGCACACTTTGTGCAAGAGTATGCCCTGTTGGAGCAATCTCAGGCGAGGTTAAAAAGGCACACGTTATCGATAAAGCAAAATGTATTAAATGTGGCGCTTGTATGGAAAAATGCCGCTTTAATGCAATTATAAAAAAGTAAGAGGGAGGTAATTTTAATGGAAAATGTAAATATCAAAATTAACGGTGTCCCTGTTTCGGCACCAAAAGGCTCAACTATACTTGAAGCTGCAAGAATTTCCGGCATTGAAATTCCGACCCTTTGTTATCTAAAAGATATCAACGAAATCGGCGCCTGCCGTATTTGCGTTGTTGAGGTTAAAGGTGCAAGAAGTCTTGTTGCGTCATGTGTTTTCCCTATAAATGAGGGAATGGAGATTTTCACAAATACTCCTGTCGTGCTTGATTCAAGAAAACAGACTTTACAGCTTATTCTTTCTACCCATGACAGAAAGTGCCTTTCTTGCGTAAGAAGTGGCAACTGCGAATTGCAGAGGCTTTCTAACGAGCTTGGCGTTGAGGATGAAGGAATTTATGACGGAGCTTGTGAAGAATACGAAATCGACAATTCTGCCCCTCATATGTACCGTGACAATAACAAATGTATTCTTTGCCGCAGATGTACTGCTGTTTGTGAAAAAACTCAGGCAATCGGTGTTATAGGAGCAAATGAAAGAGGCTTTAAAACCAATATCGCAAGCCCTTTTGATATGGGGCTTGGTGACACAAGCTGTGTTTCATGCGGACAATGTATAGCAGTATGCCCAACTGGTGCTTTAAACGAAAAGGATAATACAAATGATGTTTTTGCCGCTTTGGCTGACACTACAAAGCATGTAGTAGTTCAGACTGCTCCTGCTGTTCGTGCTGCACTTGCTGAAGAATTCGGCAATCCTATCGGCACTAATGCACAGGGCAAGATGGTTGCCGCTTTGCGTCGCCTTGGATTTGCAAAGGTATTTGACACTGATTTTGCAGCTGACCTTACTATTATGGAGGAAGCTAATGAGTTTTTGGACAGAGTTAAAAACGGCGGTGTTCTGCCAATGATTACCTCATGTTCACCTGGCTGGATCAAATACTGCGAGCATTACTTCCCGGATATGATTGAAAATCTTTCAAGCTGTAAATCACCAATGCAGATGTTTGGTGCAATAACAAAAACCTATTATGCTGAGAAAATGGGAATTGACCCTAAGGATATTATCATGGTTTCTGTTATGCCATGTACAGCTAAAAAGTTTGAAATCGGCCGTGATGACGAAAACGCTGCCGGTGTTCCTGATGTTGATATTTCTATCACAACAAGAGAGCTTGCAAGAATGATAAAGAAAGCAGGCATAAACTTTAACAATCTGCCAGATGAGGAGTTTGATAATCCGTTGGGTGAATCAACTGGTGCTGCTGTTATATTTGGCGCAACTGGTGGAGTAATGGAGGCTGCACTTCGTACTGCTGTTGAAACTTTAACAGGTGAAGAACTTCCAAACCTTAATTTTGAAAATGTTCGTGGAACAACAGGCATTAAAACTGCTACCTATAATGTAGCAGGAATGGATGTTAAGGTTGCTGTTGCTTCTGGCCTTGCAAATGCAAAAGAGCTTTTGACAAAGGTTAAGAATGGTGAAGAAACTTATCATTTCATTGAAATAATGGGCTGCCCAGGCGGCTGTGTAACAGGAGGAGGGCAACCACAACAGCCTGCTTCTGTTATGAATACAATTGATTTGAAGGCAGCACGTGCAAAGGTTCTTTATAATATCGACAAGGATATGCCAAAGAGAAAATCACACGAAAATGAAGCTATCAAAAAGCTTTATGCTGATTATCTTGGCAAGCCGGGCTCACACAAGGCACACGATATTCTTCATACAACTTACGTTAAACGTCCATTATATAAATAGTACAAAAAATGACCTCGACTACCAATTAAGGTAGTCGAGGCTTTGTTTAAGTAATAAAATGCGGAAATTATAGGCTTATAGATAAAGGGTTAGGCTACGAAGTTATTGCCTATTTATCCGCCCTTGCTTTTCCTAAGAATTCTTTGTGAATATACAAATGCTCAAATAATTTTATACAATTTTTATATTCAAAATTAAGCTCTACTATGTACGGCATCCAATCAATAATACGCAAAAAAGAATCGCAACTAAATGTCTCGTCAAAATAATTCAATATACTACTTAATGCAGTTCCATGAGTTCCAATAACAACGGTTTTGCCAATATTGTGTTCAAGAATATCATTAAGGGCAGCAATATTTCTATTTTGTACTGAAAGTAAAGATTCACCATCTTTTTCACAGTAGTTTTTATCAGCCCATCTTTTTTGAAACATTCCTTGAATATTACCATTAGGTCCTTTAATTCGCTCTTTTAATCTTTCGTAAACAATAATTTCTTTATCGAAATATCTTGCCGTTGATTCAATTGTTTGAATACTTCTCTTGTATGGACTACTATAAAAGCAATCAACATTTAACTCCTTAAAGAAATTTAAAACTTTTAAAGTATCTTTAAGACCTTCGTCTGTTAACGGTCTTGTTCTATCATCGTTCCAAGAGTGCTCTGGTTGTGCGTGACGCACGAAAAAAATCTTAGTCATTTATTTACCTCGCATAAATTAATCTATAGTAATTATATTATTCCTTATTATACTAGTCAACAAAATTTTACCAAAAGAGCCAATAGGCTCTTTTTCTTTTGAAAATAAAAGTACATATTGTGAACAGAGTTTGTGTTTTTAACGCAAAAGACAACTTGCTTTATTTTGTACAAATCAGGAGGATTATTTATGACAAAAATTATCATTGGGAAGCCGGAGCTGGTTATAATCTCAAATAGTGGTGTAAATTAGCTGGATGAAAAAAGCCCTGTATTACTGGACTTTTTGCTTGCCTTAGAATTTCATCATTTCTAAGCTACGGATTTGGCAAAGGCTTTCACCTTTGATACAATTGCACTTATAAAATAAGCTCTTGGATATTTTAGTCCTGTGAGTACAGATTTAAATATCAAGTTGCATAAAAATAACGTAGCAGCTAATTTACTACTACGCTATTAAGTCTAACATTTTGGGGTCACTTCAAAAAATCATAACAAGTGTTCAATTTAATTTAACTTTGTTTAATAGTCTTACACTTACGCTTTTTGTTTACAAGTCCAATAGTTATAATTAACATAGTTACATTAAACAAAATAGTTCTAACTTGATTGCTATCACCTGTTTTAGGGTTTGTTACTTCCTCAATCTTTGAACTTTCATCAGTTTTATAATTATTAGTACTGATAAGAGCATTATCTTTATCAACAACCACTGCATAAGGTGAGAAGTGAGTTGCTGTAAACTCTACGCACCACACTCCATCAATTTCTACTAACTGAGTTTCAAGAATAGCAAGCTTTCCGTCGATAACACAAACAACTTTAATTTTATCTTTGTTTGGCAATAAATTTTCAGGAATAGGTAATGTTATTATAACTGATGTTCCTTCGTTTGGTTGTACTTTCGTATTTGTTCCCTTAACGTAAAGACTTATATCAAGTGGAAAAACTGTTATATTTTCAGATTCTTCATTTAATATGTCCGTTAATGAATTTTCAATCAAGTCTTTTACTGTTGGATCGTCCTTAAGTCGCACTTCAACCGACTCATTAAAAGCCTCTCCATTTGGTTTAACTGTAATCTTTTCAGGATTTTTTATTCCATTTGGGGTTTCAATTACTTCTAAAGTTTTTGCTTCAGGAGCAGGTTCTGGTTCTGGAGTAGATGTTGGTGTAGATACAGGTGGTAATGCCTTAACCATAACAATTATTTCTTTTGTCTGAGCAGTTCCATCTCCATTGGTTATAGTTGCTGTCAATGTAACAGTCTGATCCCCTTCTGCAAAAGCAGGTCGAGTTACATCACCCGTATTAGTTATAAATTCGGGTTTGTCTGAGCTCCAAGTAATTTCTGAACCTCTCTGCCCTAAAGTCGGTAATCCAACATCTTCATATATTTTTGTACTATCATTATCTTCATGATAGATTACATCAAGATCATTTTTGTCTAGACTTATCAATGTATTATAGGATAGACAATCTATGGCAAATGGCTGCGTTGTCAGATTATTTTTGGCTCCTGAAATCTTTGAAGCCGCAATTGATATAGACGCTTGTCTAGACGCTTTGTTCAGTACCGCTGCATGGCCAGTAAATTCAATTGTCAGTGTCGTATTATTTACTTTTGTCACCTGATAATCTAATCCTTCTGGTAAATTATTAATTCTTACGTCAGCTTTGGTTACATCTAAAAATGTTCCATCTGTCAGTATAATTGTCTGTTGATCCGTTATACTTCCGTCCAGTGCCGATGATTCAGCAATCAAATCTTTTTGTGCCGTAATATACGGTGGTGGGCTGATAAATTTAATTGCAAAGCTATTTGAAATAATAGGAAGTACATTATCTGTAAAAATTGAATTATCTGGTGTTACCTTTTCCGCAAAGACTTGAACACATGCATCTTCCAAGCTGTCTTCCGAATCATGAGATAGAGCATTCCCTGAAAATTCAAAATGAATTTTGGTATCGCTTTCTCTTGTAAAGTTTGACAATTCAATTCCTTTAGGAAGTCCCGTAACCGTTACATCTGCGTCAGAAATATCCTGAGCAAATGTTCCATGAATAAGCGTAGCTGTTACTGTGCCCTCTAAACTGCCGTCATTAGCCTTAGATTCACGAATAACACTCACATCAACCTGCATAATAGGTTCCGGCTCATTAAAGTTTATCTTAAATGTATTAGAGGTTATTGGACTATCGGTTCCAGTCACGTGATCCTGATACACAGTCACTGTTGCATCCGTTACATCATTCTGATTATCGTGTAAAAGTGCAGCTCCAGTAAACTTCATAACCAACTTATCCGATGCAACGCTATCTAAAACAAAATCCAAATCATTTGGAAGTCCATTAAGTTGAATATCGTCAAGTGATATATCATTACTAAAACTTCCATTTTCAATATGAACAGTCAAGCTTCCTTCAATAGTACCGGTATTATAATTCGGTCCTGGCTCCATAACCTCTGCCTCGCCTAAATAGATACGAGCCGGGTCATAATAATTTATACCAAAAGTTTTTGTTGTTAAATCAGATAAAGTACCGTTCACTTTATTTTTACTTATTGTAAAAGATACATTTTCAACTGAACAATCTAAT
>QKDG01000179.1 GCA_003246805.1 Clostridia bacterium
AATAACCTCGCTTAGAACAGGCTTTGTTTTTGGGTGCTTTGGCGTGAAAACGGTGCAACAATCCTCGTATGGCTCAATAGAAATATTGAAGGTATCTATTTTTCTTGAAATAGTAACAATTTCGGTTTTGTCCATTCCGATAAGGGGGCGAAAAACAGGAATATCAGCAACTGCATCGGTGCAGGCAATAGCGTGCATTGTCTGGCTTGCAACCTGGCCTATGCTTTCACCTGTTACAAGTGCCTGCAAATCGTTCTGCTTTGCTATTCGCTGTGCGATTTCCATCATAATTCTTCTCATTATTATTGTGAAATAATCCTCGGCACAATTAATTCTTATTTCCTCCTGTATTTTTGTAAAAGGAACACAGAAAAACTCAATGTTACCACAGTATTCAGCCATTTTTCCTGCAAGCCGCTCTACCTTCATTCTTGCTCTTTCAGATGTGTATGGTGGGCTTTCAAAATGAATGGCAGAAACTTTTACTCCACGCTTTGCAAGCATATAGCCGGCGACCGGGCTGTCTATTCCACCAGAAAGCAAGAGCAACGCTTTACCACGGCATTCCGCCTGCTGCGATTATATTATCGGCGTGAATAAATGCGTTTTGCTCACGGATTTCAATAGTAACTGTTATTTCAGGGTTATGAACATCTACTCTCAGATGTGGGAAGCTTTCAAGCAGCAAGCCACCAAGTGCTGATGACAACTGGGGTGAATTCATCAAAAACTTTTTGTCTGACCTTTTTGCGACTACCTTAAAGGATTTTGCAACAGACAATGTTTCTTCAAGATAATGTGGGGCTGTTTCGGCGATTTTGTCCCAGCTTTTTTCTATAACACATGCCTTGCAAACCTTTGATAACCCAAAAATCTTCTTCATTCTGTCAAGAACATCATCAATATCAACATAATTGTTTTTTGGCTCAATATAAATCGTTGACTGAGCGTGGCTGATATTAAATTCCCCGATAGGATTAATTCTGTATTTTATATTTTTTATAAGTATTGCTTCAAAGACGTGTTTGTTTAGGCCTTTTAAAGCAATTTCACCGTATTTTGCAAGTATAACTTCCTTCATTTTTATCATCCTTAATATTTTACTTTTTGCAATGTATCCTGCGCTTCAACAATTGCTTCAACAAGGCTGTCAATATCATTTGTTGTTGTTTTATCTGAAAAGCTGATTCTTATAACAAAATCAAGCAATCTTTCGTTTACATTAAAAGCTTTTAAAACTTCGCTTTTTTTACCCTTTGAGCATGCCGAGCCACTTGACACATATATGCCCTTTGATTCAAGGAAATGCAACATTACCTCAGACTTTATTCCACTGACGGCGAGGCTTATAATATATGGTGAGGCATCCCTGTGTGATAAAACCGTTACACCCTCAAGCATATCTATCACATCCAAAAAATATTCCTTTAACTGCTGTGCATTATTTAATCTTTCAGAAACATTCTGGTGCTGCTGCTCAACAGCTTTTGCAAAGCCTGCTATCATGGGGACACATTCTGTACCGGAACGCATTCCTTTTTCCTGCCCTCCCCCTAAAATCTGCGGTGCTATTCTTACACCTTTATTGATATAAACCGCGCCTGCCCCTTTAGGGCCATAGACCTTATGTGAACTTATGGTAATTACATCAGCAGATAGCTGGCTTGCTTTGAATGGAATCTTCATAAAAGCCTGTACTGCATCACAATGTGTTATTATCTCAGGATATTTTCTTTTTATAAGCCCGAATGCCCTTTTTATCGGCAGAATTGCACCATTCTCATTATTGACAAGCATGCATGAAACCATCAGGGTTTTTTCATCAATTTCAGAAACAATGGAATCGTATTCAATCTCGCCATTGCAATCAGGTTTAATTCTAACTACCTCAAACCCTATTTCTTCAAGCCTGCTTATAGGAGCAGAAACAGAAGGATGCTCTATTGCTGTTGTTATTATCTTTTTGCGTCTTCTTCCGTAGCTTTCTGCAATTCCGTTAATAGCAAGATTATTGCCTTCTGTCGCGCCTGAGGTAAAATAAATACATTCAGGGTCGGCTACCAGTGCTGCCGCAATGATTCTTCTTGCGTCGTTCAGTTCTTTTTCTGCATTCAGTCCAAGGTTATGCAGGCTTGAAGGGTTGCCAAAATTATCTTCTAACACTGCTGTAACTTTTGATATAGCAGCCTTACATGGCTTTGTTGTGGCTGCGTTATCAAGATATATCATAAAATTTATTCAATCCTCTCTTATTTTAAAAAACATAATACACATTATACACTATAATCATATTTTTGGCTACCCTTGCATTTTTATATGGATAAAACAACAAATACGGTCAATACTATTACCAAATATTTTTTGGAGGTTTTTATGAATCTTAATATTACACGACGAAATCTCGTCAGATTAATCACCTTTGCTATCGCTATTATTGCCAGTATTGTTGCATTAAGTATTATTTATTATAATAAAGCAGAACTTGCCAAAAGACAATTGAACAACGTTTATTTAAGAAGCGTTGAAGAGCTTTCAGCAAGCACTGACCAAATTAAAAACTCGTTGTCAAAAGGCATTTATTGCGGAACAACCGACCAGATGGCAAATATCGCTTCAAAGCTATGGCGTGATTCATCTACTGCAAAAATTGCACTTTCGAGCCTACCTTTAAGCGGGTCTGAAATTGATAGTATCAACAGATTTTTATCGCAGGTAGGAAACTATGCAATAGCTGTTACAGAAAAAGCAAAGGAGGGTGAGGGCCTTACCCTTGAGGATTACAATAACCTTGCAGCTTTATATGATTATTCAGAAGCTCTTTCTTCTCAGCTTTGGGGCATGGAGAAAAAGATACAGGGTGGGCTAATCAGCATGAGCTATACTGTAAACACTCTCGGGAATACTAAAACATCAGATACACCTTCTATAACAGAGGGCTTTACCGAAATGGCAGAAGGAATAGAGAATTATCCAACGTTGATTTATGACGGACCGTTCTCAGACCATATTCTTGAAAAAGAGCCACAGATGCTAAAAGGCTTAAAAGAGGTTGACGTAAACACTGCGCTGAATACAGCTGCACAGGTATCTGAGATTACTGCCGATAAGCTTGTCAATAAAGATGATGAGGCAGGAAAAATGCCCTCCTATTCTTTTTATGGTGAAGACACAAATATTTCAGTCACAAAAGCCGGCGGATATGTATCATATATGTTAAAACACCGGCAGGTTTCTGAAATGAAAATTTCAGTAAATGATGCTATTGCAAAAGCAAACGCATTTCTAATAAAAAATGGATACGAAAACATTGTAACAACCTATTATCAGACTCTCGATAATATCTGCACCATAAATTTTGCAGTTCAGCAAAACGATGTGACAATTTATACCGACCTCATAAAAGTTTCAATCGCTATGGACAATGGCGAGATATTGTCACTTGATGCGCGCGGATATCTTATAAATAATCATAGCAGAAGTATGCCTGAAAAAATAATTTCAGCAAAAGAGGCACAGGATGTTCTTTCACCATTGTTGACAGTTGAAAAAGTAAAGCTTGCTATTATTCCGACGGGCGGGTTAAATGAAGTTCTGACCTATGAATTCCTTTGTTCGAGCAGAAACGAGCAAAAGGTGCTTGTTTATGTTAATGCAACAACAGCAGCAGAAGAAGAAATCCTGATAATGTATGAACAGGCAAATAGTGTATTGACAACTTAATATTTTAAAAATAAATTGATACGGGATATTTCAGCCTATCCCGTATCATTTTTTATTGAATTTGACTTTTTTTTGTTTATATTTTATACTTAATAGTGTTTAGTTAATAGGGGGATTAATTTTGAATAAGATAACTATCAATTTTAAAAATGCAGTTGCAAAGTATAGGGTGTTTTTAAAATGGGCTTTTATTTCAACATTTGTGGGTGTAGTTGTTGGTTTAATAGGCACTGCTTTTCACTATGTTATTGAACTTTCTGTTGAATTCAGGCATGAAAATCAATGGGTGTTGTTTTTATTACCCGTAGCGGGTATAATAATTGTTCTGACATATAAACTATTGAAAATGGAGAATGATTTAGGAACAAACCTTGTTTTTCTGGCTATACATAAAAATGAAAAAATTTCTATAAAGACTGCACCTTTAATATTTATAGGAACTGTGCTGACACATTTGTGTGGTGGGTCTTCCGGGCGTGAAGGCGCTGCACTTCAGATTGGTGCGAGTATTTCATCAAGCTTTTCAAAGATATTCAGGCTTGATGAAAAGGATAAGAAGATTATTACAATGTGTGGAATGAGCGCATGCTTTGCTGCTGTTTTTGGTACTCCTATAACAGCAATTGTTTTTGCGATGGAGGTTTTTTCAGTTGGTGTTATGTATTATGCCGCCCTACTCCCCTGTACTATATCAGCTATTCTTGCTTTTGAAATATCAAAATTCTTCGGTGTTAGTGAGCCACATTATTCACTTTTAAATATTCCTGATTTCAGCGTTTTGCCAACCTTGAAAACGATAGCTCTCGCAATAGCTTGCGCTATGCTGGGTATTGTTTTCTGTATAATTCTTAAAAAGACTGGAAAATTGTATAAAAAAATATTTAAGAATAATTTAGTACGCATTATTGCAGGTGGTGTATTTGTTATCGCTTTAACCTTTATTGTCGGGAACTATAGTTATAACGGTGCAGGAATGTCGGTTATAGAAAACGCTATAAAAGGGGAAGCAAGGCCCGAGGCATTTATTCTTAAAATTATTTTTACAGCCCTGACACTTGGCGCAGGCTATAAAGGTGGCGAAATTGTCCCCGTATTTTTTACCGGTGCAACCTTTGGCAATACATTTGGCGGTTTATTGGGGTTAAGCCCTTCGTTCGGTGCCGGTATTGGCTTGTGCTCGCTTTTCTGTGCTGTTACAAACTGCCCATTGACTTCAATAATGCTGTCAATTGAGCTTTTTGGTATTGAGAGTCTTCCTTTGTTTGTAATTGCTATTGCTATCAGCTATATGCTTTCAGGATACTATGGCTTGTATTCTTCACAAAGAATAATGTATTCAAAAACAAAAACTGAATTTATTGATACAAATTCGATATAAAATTTGCTCTGTGAAGAAATTCACAGAGCAAATTCATTTTTAGATAAATTCATTTGCTTAGTATTTATTTAAAATAAGAGCACGAAATTACGGTGGCTTTGCGGTCGCCCCCGAACCCCTTCGCATCAAAAATCATAGTTTTTCGACACTCAGAAATTGCTCTGTGAAAAAATTCACAGAGCAATTTTTTTAACTATTTTTTTGTTTCTGAGATTTTATAACCTTCAAACGTGAAAAATCTTCACGTTCCTTTTCTTCAAGTGAATTGGATATAAATCTTACAATATTCTCGTAACGTGGGATGATAATATTTTTAAGAGCGTTTGCACGACTTTGTGTTTTCTTTATTCCGATAGCAAGGCGATAAATACTATTCTCAACCTCAGCCAAAACCACCGTCATTTTCTTTACCTTGTCAAAAGCAATATAGGCAATATCAAGCTGTGAATTTGTTTGTGAAAAACCATAACACATTTCAGGTGGTCTTTCATCCAGCTTGATTTCGGGAATCTCAACTCCCATTACACTCCTGTACGAGATAGAAATGCCATTCTCAATAGGAACGCTTTGTGCAATGTTAGAAATTACTCCGAGTGTTATATTTGCTTTTTGCAGTGCCGAATAAGCTTCCTTATAGGTATCTTCAATAGAACCACGCAAGGATTTTGCTTTGTCTATCAGCATCATCATTTCACGGATGAGAATATTCCTTTTTCTATCCAAAAGCTCATAACCAAGCTTTGCTAAAAGAAGTGATTTTTTTGTATTTATTAAATTTCCTTTTGTTGGGAAAACCTGGTCATTCATTCTATCGCCCCTTGAAATTATTTATTGCAAAAATCTTTTTGCTCTGTCAGGGTTGTAGTGCTTCTTGATATGCTCAGCATCAACACGGTCAAGCTCAGAAGCAGGGAGCATTGATAATAAATCCCACCCTAAATCAAGTGTATCATCTATTGTTCTGTTCTCAAACATACCCTGATTGATAAAATGCTTTTCAAACATTATGCCGAATTTAATAAAAGATTTGTCGATTGGTGATAGCTCTTCTTCACCGATTACCGAAGCAAGCGCACGCGCGTCCGCTACTCTTGCATAAGCAGCAAACAGCTGATTTGCAACCATTGAGTGGTCTTCTCTGGTATAGCCTTCACCAATACCGTCCTTCATAAGACGTGACAATGATGGCAAAACAGATATTGACGGATATATTCCCGTCTGGTCAAGGTTTCTATCAAGAACAATCTGCCCCTCGGTAATATAACCTGTAAGGTCTGGAACCGGGTGAGTGATATCGTCATTTGGCATTGTAAGAATAGGTATCTGTGTTACTGAGCCTGTTGAACCCTCAACTACTCCTGCTCTTTCATACAATGAGGCAAGGTCAGAATACAGATATCCAGGATATCCCTTTCTTCCCGGAATTTCACCCTTTGAGGATGAGAATTCACGCAGAGCCTCAGCATATGAGGTAATGTCGGTCAGTATTACGAGAATATGCATATTATGCTCAAATGCAAGATATTCAGCAACAGTAAGAGCACATCTTGGAGTCAGAATTCTTTCAATGATAGGGTCGTTCGACAAATTTAAAAACATAACAACCTTTTGAAGAACTCCGGTTTCCTCGAAACTTCTTTTAAAATAATCAGCAACGTCATTTTTAACGCCCATTGCAGCAAATACAACAGCGAATTCCTGCCCGTTTTCTTCTGCTATCTGTGCTTGTCTTACTATCTGAACAGCCAGCTTATTATGAGATAAGCCAGACCCTGAAAAAATAGGGAGCTTTTGCCCTCTGATTAAAGTCATAAGCGCATCTATTGATGAAATGCCTGTTCTTATATAGTTTCTTGGATATGTTCTTGAAACAGGATTCAGAGGTTTTCCGTTAACATCCGCATATTTATCGGCAAAAACTTCACCCAAACCGTCAATCGGTCTTCCTGCACCGTTTAAAATTCTTCCCAAAATTTCTTTTGAGAGGGGCATTTCCATAGGACGCCCTTCAAATTTAGTAGTTGTATTAACAAGTGAAAGCCCCTTTGTTCCCTCAAAAACCTGAAGAACTGCTTTATCCCCTGATACCTCAACAATTCTGCCAAGCCTTGTTGTTCCATCGTCAAGATGTATATTAGCTATTTCGTCATAGCTAACATCCGACACTTTATCAAGCACAACGAGCGGACCGCTAATTTCACTTAATCCAACATATTGTAAGCCCATTGAATCCTCCATTCTGCCTTAAAGCAAATTAATGCAAAGGTTCATATTAAAATTAAAATTTATTCATAGTCAGACTAATGTCCATTTTATATTCACTGAATTTTTCAAGATTATCATTTGGTATATCATACTTGATTTTGATAACCTTTTCAAATATGCCTGTTTCCAGAACCTCAGACATAGGTATTCCCTTTGCTATAACTTTTTTGCAAGCCTGATTAAGATGCAGAATAACCTCCATCATCAGATACTGTTTTTCAAGCGGAACATAAGTATCATCTTTATGATAAGCGTTTTGCTGCAAAAATCCTATCCTGATAACCCTTGCTGTTTCTATAACAAGCTTCTGGTCATCCGGCAAAACGTCGGACCCTATCAGCTTTACAATTTCCATCAGCTTATTTTCTTCAACCAGAATATTAGAAATCTCCTGGCGATATTTTATGAAGTTTTCGCCGCCGTTATTTACATAGAATTCACTCAAATCATCAACATATTCGCTATAGCTTGATGTCCAGTTTATTGCAGGATAATGCCTTGCATAAGCGAGTGATTTGTCAAGCGCCCAAAAGCAACGAACAAAACGCTTTGTGTTTTGTGTTACAGGCTCAGAAAAGTCAGAGCCCTGTGGCGAAACAGCACCGATTATTGTAACTGAGCCTTCCTCGCCGTTTAAGGTTTCAACATAGCCGGCACGCTCATAGAATTCTGAAAGACGTGAAGGAAGATAAGCCGGGAAGCCTTCCTCAGCAGGCATTTCTTCAAGACGACCTGAAATCTCACGGAGAGCCTCAGCCCAGCGGGAGGTTGAGTCAGCCATTATTGCAATATGATATCCCATATCACGATAATATTCAGCAAGTGTTATTCCTGTATAAATTGAAGCTTCACGCGCTGCAACAGGCATGTTTGATGTGTTAGCAATCAAAACTGTACGGTCGGTTAGGGCTTTACCTGATTTAGGGTCAATCAGCTCTGAAAATTCTTCAAGAACCTGTGTCATTTCGTTTCCGCGCTCACCACATCCGATATAAACAATAATATCAGCATCACACCATTTTGCAAGCTGGTGCTGTGTCATTGTTTTGCCTGTACCAAATCCGCCTGGAATTGCAGCTGTTCCGCCCTTTGCAATAGGGAGAATTGTATCGATAATACGCTGTCCTGTAACAAGTGGCCTGTCAATCGGCAATCTTTCGTTGATTGGCCTTGCCTGACGTATAGGCCATTTTTGATAAAGTTTAAGTTCAACTTCACAATTTTCGGTTTTAAGAACGATAATTTTATCTTCTATTTTATGCTCACCGTTTTCACATACCCATATGACTTCACCACTCAAGTTTGGTGGAACCATACATTTATGTGTAATCAAGGCTGTTTCTGGGCAGGTAGCATAAACCTGGCCTGCAAAAATCATATCCCCGATATTAACAGTAACGGTAACATCATAAATCCTGTCTGTATCAAGAGAAGGCACATTTGTTCCCTCTGCAATAAACGCACCACTTATTTCTTCAATTTTTTTCAATGGTCTTTCAATACCGTCAAAAATGTTTGAGAGAATACCAGGGCCTAATGTTGCACACATCGGGCTTCCTGTTTTATATACCGGTTCGCCCGGCTTTAAACCTGTTGTAACCTCATATACCTGAATGGTTGTATATTGGCTTGTAATTCCTATTACCTCTCCAATAAGACGTTTGTTTCCAACGTAAACCATTTCAAGCATTGAGAAATCCTTGGTATCCTTAACCTTTACAACTGGTCCGTTAATAGAATAAATCTGATTTTCCAATACTTTCACCTCTTATTTGAGAAGTTTAGTTAAGCCTTAAACATTCACTGTTGTTAAACTCATTTTTTTGCTCATCAAGAGCGCTATCAAGAGTTTTGTCAATTAAAACATTCCTGTTTTTAAAGCCAATGCAAACTCCGCCGATTTTAATACTGTCCTTCTTCTGAAAAAACAAATCCTTTTCAAGCTGTTTTTTAATATCATCAGAAATCTCAAAATCGCTTTTGGATAAATAAAATATCATATCATCTGAATCCTGATATTTTTGAATTTCTTCTTTTATCGTATTAACAAGATAATCTTTATACTCCGGAGTTTTTGTATAATCAATCAAAGAAGCCTTTATATTTTCAAATACCTTGCAAACAAGCTTATCCCTGCAAACCAATACATCCCTCTTGCATTCAAGCTCAGCTTTAGAAACAAGCCTGACGTATTTGTTTGATATTACCTTGATTTCTTCTTTAATTCTGTCATATGCAACATAAAGTGAAGCATCATTTGCTTTTTGTAGAATTTCATCACGGGAGGATTCAGCCTGTTGTATCAGTTCCTTAATTTGTGAATCAATCTGTTGATTAACAGCTTTTTCGAATCGTTCAAGCTTTTCTTGTTCGTTTATCATTCTATCCCTCCATCTTAATTAAATTTTAACTCCAATTGATTCCTGAACGTATTTTGAAATTGTTGTAGTAATCTGACTGGTAGCATGACGGTCCGGAATCTCAACAATCAGAGGGCGCTTTTGTTTTAGTTTAATCTGACAGACCATTTCATCACATAGTCTTATCAGCTTTTCTGTCATTAGCACTATTCCGATATTTTCATCGTTCTGTATATTTTCAAGAACATCATGAACTTCTTCAGCTTTGTGAACAACGACACCCTCAATACCGGCTAAGCGCATTCCCATTTGTGTATCAATATTATCACTGATTACATAAAACTGCATATCTTATACCTGTTTTTTTATAGATTTCCTATAATTAGGATTGAAATCAAAATACCATACAAAGCAACACCTTCACCAAGAGCAACGAAGATAAGAGCTTTAACGAATGATTTGTCGTTTTCTGCAACTGCACCGATAGCTGCTGGTGCTGCTGCTGCTACTGCTATACCTGCACCGATTGATGATAGTCCTGTTGCAAGAGCTGCAGCGATATATCCAAGACCTGCATTGTTGTTAACTGTTTCTGCAACTGCTGTTGAAGCCTCTGCACTTACAAATCCACCAAGTGGAAGTATAATAGCAACCAATACAATACCAAAAAAGCCACAAAGATTAAATATTACTGCGTTTTTTGCTTTCTTTCCAGTTCTTTTCCCTGCTATTACAGGAACAAATGGCATCAATAACATAATAACTGCTGCTAAAGGTAATAGAAAAATTAACATAATTTTATCCTCCAAATAATTATCTATTCTATATCGGCGTCGAGATTAACTCCCACCGGTACAAAAGGTTTACCGTTTCCATCGTAAAAACGCGAGAAAATTTCATAAAATTCAAGACGAATCGCCTGAATACCAACAATCATGCCTTCCATTCCCATAACGAAGATATTTCCCAATACAACAACGAAAGGTGATGCGCCGGCAGAAACGCTTTCCGCTAAAGTCATTACTACAAGCATCATTCCTGCGTGGGATAAAATGAACCCGCCTATTCTCAAAAATGACATTGTGTTTGTAATATAGCTAAGTAAAAATTCAAACAGCTCAAAAAAGTTTTCGGCAATAAATATTCCAATTCCTTCGCTTTCTTCACCGTGATGCAATTTTTTGTTCTTCATATAACTTGCAAGAGGAACTCTGAAAAACATCAGCAATAACGGCAAAATAACAAGACCTAATATATATGGCAGTGTGAATATATGCATTTCACCAAAAATTGTAACTACTCCGCCGATAATAATTGCTAAGTAAAAAACAAGCCCTACAATACCGTTTGCACCAAAAATAGCTTTTTCGTAATCCTTTTGCCTGAATCCTAAAATAATATTCAACACAATTGATATTATCATCAGGAAAGAACCAAGTGCAACTGCACCTAAAAGTATGTTGCTTGCCTGTTCAAAGACTTCAATAGGTTTTCCTTCCCATCCAAGCCCTTTGTAAACAGGGTCAAGTATATGCTCATACCCGAACACAGAGCCATAAACAAAGCCAAAGAACATACTTGATACGCCAATTCTTGAAACAATTCCGCCAGCCTTCATCTTTTTAACCTTTGACAAAATTATTCCTATAATCAAAAGCACAGCACCCTGCCCGATATCACCGAACATCAATCCAAAAAGCAATGTGTAAGTTATCGCAAAGAATACTGTCGGGTTTATACCGTTGTATGCTGGCAAGCCATACATTTCTACAAGCATTGAGAAAGGCTTTGAGAAAAATCCGTTCTTCATCTTTGTGGGTGGCTTGAGCTGAGGGTCAGCCGTTGCGGGCTTTAATATAACTGAAACTGTCGGCATATCATCAAACAAAGATTCAAAATACTTTGCTTGCTTTTGTGGAACAAAGCCAACTATATAGAATTCCTTGTTTACGGTGGCAACCATTTTTCTTAAATCAAAGGTTGCATTCAAAAATCTGAGCTTTATAAATGCATCTGATAATTTCTTCTGATTATCATTTTTAAACGCTACAATCTTTTGCGTTAATACAAGAGCCTCAGCCTTTTGTTCTTCTATTTTTTTATTTAAGTCGGCATACGCTTTTTCAGGTGTTCCCTTAACAAAATCAGGAACTCTTACTCGTTCAAAATACAACGACCTGAAAATTTCATCAATAATAGGTGCTATTGTTACCGGGCTGAAATACATACCCCAGACGTAACTCTCCTCTTCATGCAGTTTAATGAAAATGAAATTTTCATCTTCATAATAAACAAGCTTGGGGTAGCTGTCTACCGGCAGCTTTCCTACCCTGACTTTTACATGCTCACATGCAAAAATCTGTTCAAAATTTGCGGTTAAGCCAGCAAGATGAGTAAGCTGTGCGATAGCTTGTTCTTCGTCAGAAATACTTTGCTTTAAATCCTGCAACTTTGAATAATACTCGTTATATTCCAGTTCAATATCCGAAAGATATACATCAAGCCCTTCAATTACTTTTTCTGGAACAAGAAAAGCATCTTTATCTTCAATTGCGATTTCAAGATTTGAAACAAGGTGATCAAGCCTTTTAAGTGTATTGGTGTATGGATTATCCTCATTCAGGGTAACAAGCTTGCTGTTGTTTTCTGTGGGATTTACAGAAAGCTCCATGTGAAAGCATTTGCTTTGACAACATTTAAGCAAAACTTGATCAATATCTCTTACTACGCCAACAATATTGACAAGCTCCATTTTTTCAATCGCCATGTATTCACCCCTTTAAATAATTAGTAGTTTTTCTATAATAGTTGGAGGAACATTATATCTTATTCCTTCAATAATATTTATCAGATTGTGTGCCTCGTTATCGCATAAATTCATAAATGAATATAGCGCAACCGGTGCAAAGTTTGCATTTTGCAATGAACCTTTTGAGCTTTTGTACCTGATTTGTGATATGTTTTTTTCAACAATTTCGGGGTTGATTGTTGTTATCTTTTTTGCGTATATGGATTTTTCAAAAAGCTCAAGCATTTCGTCTTTATTCTTTGCTTCATAAATTCTGAACATCTGAGTTTTGTTTATTCTGCCATAAAAAGGGAGCATATTCTGCTTGATTGCACCTGCGTCAGCGTGAAAATATGCTTTAAGCCTGTACGCATTTATAAAATTTGTCAGGTCAATCTGGGCTTTGACATTCTCTGTTAGTTTTAAAGCAACCTTGCCTTTAAAATCCTTGTCAATTTCTTCAAGCAAAAGCTTATAATATTCAGTTCTCAACAAAACTTCACATCTGAGATAATTAATCTGCCCGTTTTCATCGGCACGAATCTGCTTTATAACATTGTAATATTTTGTGCCCTTAATTACCTTTAACAAATCAGCAAAAGTTTTAGATTTAGCCAGTTCAATCATATTGAAGGATGAACGCTTAATAAGATAGCTTGGTAATGTTGTGATATAATCCTCACTCTTGCCCGCATTGATATGAAGAATACAGCTAAGTATCTGATTGACTTCTTCCTTTTTTATCTGGTATTTATAAAAGGGAATTTTATCAAGGTTTTGAAACTTGCAGAGTTTTTCATAAGTGTAGAAGTTGTTTTTTCTTATTAAATCTTCAAGCAAACCTCTGTGAATATTATTTATGTCGATAGACGCTAAAATATCATGATATCGTGTATTTTTTTTTAGGTAGGCTGCTATTTCACTAACTGTCTGCTTGCTTAACAAATCAATGTAGTTCTGCCTTGTCAGCATTTTCCCGTACATTGCATGAATCCTTGCAACAGTAGCTTGTGTAGCAAAGCTTTCAAGCATCTTTTCACCTTCTTAAAACATAATTGAATCTGAATCAGTGACTGTTGTGAATAATCTTGTTTAAAATACAATCTTCCCATTGGGCATGATAATCTTCAAACTTGTTTGTTATCAATTGTATTGATTCTTTTGCCTTTGTTTTGATAATTTCGATTTTTTCTTCTGCATTGGCTTTTTCAAATTCTTCAACCTTTGCAACTCGTCCACTAACTCGCTTTAAAATATCTTTTTTAATCTTATCTTCCTCTAATTCAGCATCAGATATAATCTTGCTTTTCAGATTAAAAGCATTTTCAAGCTTTTGGCGGGCGTTATTGTCAATTTCAATAATCTTGTTAACGATGCTATCCATTTAACATAACTCCTTCAAAAATCAGTATAAAGTATAATACTATTCTCTTAATATTTCCTACCTATTTATAATATACCTCATAGTTTGTTTTGACAATAGTAAAATCAGTGATATAAATTAAACAAAAACCAAGAAGTTTGTATATTATCCACAATTAAAAATCAATGAAATTACAGCAAAATACAAGTAAAACCAATATTTGCAAAAAAGCAAATTCAGTTAATTCTTTAAGCTGTGTAGCGGTGCAGGGATTTGACCGCCCCTGTTTATGAATTTTGAGGCTGACTTATTATTGATTTTCATTACAGGCCCGCAACCAAACAAGCCTCCCCAGTCAAGCTCATCCCCTATGTCTTTTCCTATTGCAGGAATAATTCTGACTGCTGTGGTTTTTGTATTTACCATGCCTATTGCTGCTTCGTCAGCTATAATAGCCGCAATTGTATCCTCGCTGATATCGCCGGGAACAACTATCATATCAAGCCCGACTGAACAAACTGCCGTCATAGCTTCAAGCTTTTCAAGCGAGAGACATCCGCTCTTTGCTGCATCAATCATTCCAGCATCTTCAGATACAGGTATAAACGCGCCGGATAGACCTCCGATTCGTGAGCAGGCCATTACTCCGCCCTTTTTAACAGCATCATTAAGCAATGCAAGTGTAGCTGTTGTTCCATGTGTACCACATTGTTCGAGGCCTATTTCTTCCAATATATGTGCCACACTGTCGCCAACTGCGGGTGTAGGAGCGAGTGAAAGGTCAACAATTCCAAAAGGAACGCCAAGACGTTCAGATGCTGTAACACCCACAAGCTGCCCCACTCTTGTGATTTTGTATGAGGTTTTTTTGATAATATCAGCAATTTCTGTTATGTTGGCATCAGGATATTTTGAAAGTGCAGAACGCACAACACCAGGGCCGGAAACTCCGACGTTTATCATGCAGTCAGGCTCGCCCACTCCATGAAAAGCACCAGCCATAAATGGATTATCATCAACAGCATTGCAAAAAACAACTAATTTTGCTGCACCAAAGCAAGCTTTGTCGACCGTCATTTCAGCTGACTGTTTTACTATTTTGCCCATTAATTTGCATGCATCAAGATTAATTCCTGTTTTTGTTGAACCAATATTTACCGAGGAACATACTCTCTCTGTTTTTGCAAGAGCCTCAGGGATTGAATTTATAAGCTCAACATCCCCGGCAGAAAATCCTTTTTGAACAAGTGCAGAATAACCACCGATAAGGTTTACTCCCACTGCCTTTGCTGCCGCATCCATAGTAAGTGCAAATTTAACAGGGCTGCAATTACATGCAGCCGAAACAATAGCAATCGGAGTTACTGAAATTCTTTTGTTGATTATTGGGATACCATATTCTTTTTCAATATCCTCACCAACCTTAACAAGGTCCTTTGCACAACGGGTGATTTTGTCATAAACCTTTGCACATGCTTTGTCAATATCACTGTCAATGCAATCAAGCAAAGAAATTCCCATTGTTATTGTTCTGATATCAAGGCATTCATCCTGTATCATTCTTATTGTTTCTAAAATATCGTATACGTTTAGCATTTTATCCTCCAGAAATAATTATCTTAAATTCTATGCATTGAGTTAAAAATATCTTCATGCATTACATGAATAGAAAGACCAAGCTCAGTTCCAAGCTCACTCATTCTGTCAGATAAATTTGTAAAATTTTTGTTAATTTTTGAGATGTCTATAAGCATAATCATAGCGAACATATCCTGCAAAACTGACTGTGTAACTTCAGTAACATTTGCATTATATTCTGCACAAATGGTGCTGACTTTTGCTAAAATTCCTACTGTGTCCTTCCCGATTACTGTTAATACCGCTTTCATAATAATCCTCCTAAATATCAAATATTATTATAATAACATAATTTACACAAAAATGGAACTGTGTTTTTATACTATTTTGTGTTTGTTTTGTTTTTATATTGTGTTAATTATTGAATATTTATGTTATAATAAATTAGTTTTTAATTATTGGAGGCTTTATGAAAAATTACATTGATTGTCATTCTCACTCTCACAATTCACCCGATGCTTCTTCTTCTGTAGTGGCTATGTGCGAAAAAGCCATGGAACTAGGGCTTGCAGCTTATGCTGTTACCGACCATTGTGAAGCACACAGGTTTTTCCCGAAAGAAAAATACGACGTGACAGGAAGTGTTTCACCCTGTGACATTTATGATTATGGAAAGCTATTTGAAAATTCGATGGCTGAAATAGCGCAGGCAAAGGAAATTTATGAGGACAGACTAAATCTTATCTGCGGTATTGAGCTTGGGCAGGCTACTCATGATTTTAATGCAGCTGACATTGTTGTTTCTGATAAAAGGCTTGATTTTGTTATAGGTTCTATGCACCAGCTTCCCAATTATGAGGATTTCGCTTTCCTTGATTATAAATATTATGAAATAAATATACTAATGGAAAAATATTTTCAAGAAATTTATCAAATGTGTATCTGGGGTAAATTTGATGTGCTGGGGCATTTGACATATACTTTGCGGTATATGCAGGGCGAGCAGGGCTATACTGTTGATTTAAAGCCATTTGATGATATAATCTGTGAGATTTTCAAATTGCTCTCTTACAACGGAAAGGGTATTGAAATTAATACTTCCGGACTAAGGCAGAAAATCGGTGCGACCTTCCCTGATTTGTATTATGTAAAAATGTTTAAGGACTGTGGGGGAGAAATAATTTCTATTGGTTCAGATTCTCACTGCCCAGATGATATCGGGAAAGGCATTGCAGAAGGCACTTATATTGCAAAGCAAGCTGGTTTTGAATATTTAACTTATTTCAAAAACCGCAAACCTGAATTTATAAAAATATAGCTGTATTTTGTATTTTGTAAATTTTTTGTTAAATTAATCAGTTTTGTTAAATTAAATTACAAGTTCATCGGATTGCATCTTATTTATTTCTGTGTTATAATAAAAGATATTTTAAAAAAAGTGGTGTTGTAATGAAGAAAAAATTATACATAGCTTTAAGTATAAGTATTTGTATACCTTTGCTTGCGTTGATAATAATTAATTCTTTTATCAATAATAATACCCCAACTATTATTGATGAAACTTCAAGCACTGGTGACAATTCAAGCGAAATAATATCAGAACCACCTGCAAGTGCGATGAATTATCTTACAGGCTTACCTGTTGTGGACGAAGCATCTGCAACCAACAGGCCCGTTGCTGTAATGATAAACAACATTAAAGCTGCTCTCCCTCAATACGGAATTGAGGCTGCTGATATTATGTACGAGTTGCCTGTTGAAGGTGGCATTACAAGAATGATGGCTGTTTACAGTGATTATACGAAAGTGCCTAAGGTTTGCTCTGTCAGAAGCTGTCGTTACTATTACCCTTTGCTGGCACTTGGAATGGATGCTGTATACATTCACTGGGGTTGTGATATGTCGATTGCATGGGAAACTCTTAAACGCACAAATATTGAAAGATTTGACGGTGGTACGCTCGGCGTTGAGTTTTTTGGCAGAGACAGCGAACGGGTGAATACTTACTCTTATGAACATACAGGTTATCTTGATGGCTCCCGTCTTCCTGAGGCGTTCAGTAAATACGGCTATCGCACAAAGCTTGAAGAAGGACGAGATACCTTGTTTAGCTTTAATGATGATGATATTTCACCGTCACAAGTTCCATGCAATACAGCTGTGCTGAATTTTTCAAGTGCTTATTTTAGCACTTTCGTTTATGACCAAAGTACTAAAACCTATAAAAAGCAGCACAGCGGAGAACCTCATATTGATTCATCTACAGGGAATCAGCTTGAATTTAAAAACGTTATAGCTTTGCAGACAAATATCCAAAATTTTTCAAACTCGATACTGATGAATATTGATTTGACAAGTGGAACAGGCAAATATATTTCAAATGGGTTTGTAATCGATATAAAATGGAGCAAGGCAGACGATAACTCACCAGTTGTATTGACAAATATTGATGGCACGCCACTAAACATCAACAAAGGTAAAAGCTATATTGCTTTTATTGGATACGAAAAAAGCATAGCAATTTCATAAATAAAAATCACTCTCACAAATGTGATAGTGATTCAGAGTGTATAAAAACTATGGTTTTTGATGCGAAGGGGTACGGGGGCGACCGCAAATCCCCCGCAAATACGGGCTTCAATTTATTATAAAATTGTAGAAAAGGGCTTTTTCTACAAAGTAAAATCACTCTCACAAATGTGAGAGTGATTTTTTATATGTAATATTTAATTATTCTGGCGGACTCACTCCTGACTCTTAAATTTTTCTACACCTTGTAATGTAAGATATTTTTAAAATCAAAAGCATCACTCCTATTTAATTATTTTTAATAACCATCAAAAAATATTTCATTACTTCATTGGTAACACCTTTTCATAATAATTATTTTGCTGAATGCTCCTATTACTTCATTGGTAACACCTTTTCATATAATTTTTTTGTTAACTGTGCAATGTTAATAACACACACTTGAAGTTTATATCATTGGAAACACCTTTTCAACTAAATTTTAAAATTCTTTTGATTAACAGTACATCGGACCCACCCTCATTAATTTTTTGATTCTTAGTGCCCTTGAATAACAATTGCCTTTTTTTCTTTAACAAGAATGCTCGAACTAATGTAGCTTTAATACAATTAAGTTCCTCTTTTATAAAGAACAATCGCTAAACTTGAAGGACACTTTTGACTGCTGTTCTTCAATATCCCCCATCGGACTCGCCTCTTTCTGTTAATAATTTAGCATTTTCAGAATTTTAAGCTGTTAAATATTCTAATAATAATCTGGCTTAATATTCTGCAGGAAACTTGCTATTTGTTTTTCCTTGTCTATAATATACCATACTTTTTGTGCATTGTCAACACTTTTTTTGCGATTATCATGTATTTTTTTGTTTAATATATTATTAATCTTTGATTGTTGACTATTTAATATTAAAGTTGTATAATAATAATGTTGCTTGCAACTATAAAGTATTGGAGGATTAGTTATGTCAGAAGAGTTAAACTATACACCTGATTTGTATACACTTGTTGATGAAGAGGGTCAGGAACAAACATTTGAAATGCTTGATGCTGTTGAGCATAATGGCAACAGATATTTTGCTTTGGTTCCATATTGCGAAAATCCTGATGAATTGTTAGGAAGCGATGGCGACCTTGTTATTCTTAAAGCTCAAATGGATGGCGAAGAGGAAATTTTAGCTTCAATTGAAGATGATAATGAATTCGATGAAATTGGCGCTATTTTTATGAAGAGAATTGAAGAAATGTTCGATGACTGTGATTGTGACGATGAATGCGACTGCGAATGTGACGATGACTGTGATTGTGAGGGTGGCTGTGATTGTGGACATTGCAATTGCGATAACCACTAATTAGTTGCCTTAAATTTCTATTGATTTTGTATTCTGTATATGATATATTATATATAGAGAATATTTTCTGCCTTGTACGAGCAAGTATGATTCATATAATCCAACACTCTTAAAACGGGATTTAGTCTCTTGATATGGATTGCAGACCTCCCACTTTTTGTGGAAGAAGGGAGCGCGAAATTTCAAGGCTATTTTACCCACCCTGCCTTGTGCGGGTTTTATATATCATACGACGGCAAGGCGGTAATACATATTAAAATTCAAGCACTCTGTATTTCAGGGTGCTTTTTTGTATATCCTGATATAAAGCTCAAATAATATAATAAAATATTATGGGAGATAATTTTGAAGAAATTTTATTTTTATATTTTGGGGCTGTTAAGTGGCTTGGCAAACGGAATTTTTGGCTCGGGTGGTGGTATGATTGTTGTTCCCCTGCTTGAAAAAGCAGGAATAGAAACGCATAAAGCCCACGCAACCTCGGTAGCTGTGATTCTTCCACTAAGTATTTTAAGCTCGTTTTTATATTACAGCTATGGGCATTTTAATCTGGCTGATGCACTAAAATTCCTGCCAGGCGGGATACTTGGTGCAATTACCGGCTGTTTTTTATTGAGAAAAATACCTGACAAGCTGCTTAAACGCGGTTTTGGGGTAATACTGATTATTGCTGGAATAAGGCTGCTGATAAAATGAATATTTATTTAATTACTTTTATTGCTTTTTTAACAGGCATTTTTGCCTCAATGGGATTTGGTGGCGGAATGATATTGATTATATATCTGACGATTTTTGCAGGTGTTGACCAGCTTACCGCCCAGGGAATAAACCTTGTATTTTTTATTCCCATTGCTTTTTTATCAGTTATAATGCACTCAAAAAACAAGCTGATTGAATGGAAAAAAATCGTTCCTGCCATTATCTGCGGAACGATTGGTGTTTTTATAGGTAGCTTTATAGCAACAAAAACCGGGCCTGAATTTTTATCAAAAATATTTGCAATATTTATAATAATAATCGGTTTCAGGGAATTGTTTTTTAAATACCGTTAGGTTTTTTGTTTTTTCTATAAGCAAGATAGCTTTCAAGAATAAGCACAGCAGCTACTGCATCAACAACTGCTTTTCTTTTTTTGCCCCTTGTGTTTGTCTCGTTAAGTATATTATGTGCGGATACCGTTGTGCTTCTTTCATCCCATAAAATTACAGGCAAATGTGAAATTTCCTCAACCTTTTTTGCAAATAGCTCGCATTTTTCAGCACGTGGGCCGATACTTCCATTCATATTCTTGGGATACCCGATAACAATTTCTTTAACATCATATTGCTTTGCCATATTTACAACTTTTTCAACACAGGAAGTGAAATTACGTTCCTCTATAACCCCAGCAGGTGAAGCTAAAAATTCTGATATGTCACACACTGAAAGGCCTGTTCGTGAATCACCAAAATCAACTGACATTATTCTCATTTATAATCCCTTTCTATTTCTTCCACCAGTTCTGATGTGCCAGCGTGAGATTATCATGATTTAAATGGCTGGCATCGTTTTGAAAAACAACACTGATGTTTAAATCATCATCAA